>PWRH01000057.1 GCA_003556525.1 Candidatus Nealsoniibacteriota bacterium | reverse complement strand
AATATTTTTGGCACTTTTTTTATTCGTAAATTATATATAAGTTTTCCACAGTTATGTCTATTGACAACAGCCCTTACTTTAAAGATAATAAACTAATTAACTTATTTCCCGTGACGGGAATTAATTTCTCGCAAGAAATAAGTTATCTGCCAAAAAGCAGTTGCAGATTATTGAACTATAATTTGCAAAAAAAAGAAGACCCGTTTGCTTAGTAATTTTTTAAAAATTAGTCAAGCAATAAGCGTCAAAAGTTGGTAAAAAATTAGTCGCTTTTTCTTAGGCATTTTTTATATGCCTTGCGCGGGTCTTCTATTTTTAAAATACCAAAACCAAAGCATTGTGTCAATAGAAAAAAACAAAGAAAAATTAATAAGCATAGAAGAGTTTATTGCTAGAGCAAAAAGGTTTGGCATTGACCTTGGTAATGGAGATCCGAAAAATCGTTTGCGATATTATGTCAAAATAGGCCTCTTGCCTCATGCCCAAAGAAAGTCTTTTAACGGACTTCCGCCAAACGGTGCTTATCCGGAAAAAGTTCTCGACACTTTGTTTGAAATTGATAGACAACTAAAACAAGGAAAAACAATTCAAGAACTTAAAAGAGAAAAGCAGGAAAATTTTTTTCAAAAAGATTCTTTAAAAATAACGGTTCCCTTTGCTGAAGAAAGAAATAATTTTGAAAAAAATGAATTTGAAAAAAGCCCTTCTTTTGAAAAAGAAACGGAAAATAAAAAGTTTTATTTTTTAAATCAATGGCTCGGGATTTTTTCTAAAACTTCATTTGCGCTTAAAGCGATTTTTCTGTTTTTGATTTTTGCCTCTTTTCTTTTTGCAATTAATTTAAAAACCAATTTAACGGATTCTTTTTCTTATTTTGCCGCAAATGTTTTTAATTTTGAAAGACTGGCACAAGCACCTCTCTTGTCCGAAGAAGAAATAGAAACAGAAATTACAACCGAAAGAAGTTTTTTAAGCTTTACGGAAATAGAGCCTTATTTGACTATTAATGCGGAAACTTTAATTAACGATTATTTAAAAGTTAAAGAAAAAATATCCGCACCAAGTTTTGCCCTGGTTAGGGATGAGTTTGAGGGGTTAATTACCGCTACAGGACTTACCTCTCAAAGAGAATATAATTTTCCCGATGCTTCGGGAACAGTTTGTTTGACAACCGGAAATTGTATCGGTATGGCAGGAGAAGTAATTAGTCCCGGTGGCACTACCAACAGATTGACCAAGTTTATTTCCGACCAAGAAATAGCTGATTCTTCGATTGCTGATTTTTATTCCGAAGATATATCAATTTTTATTGATGAATTTGGAAACATTGGTATTGGTACCATTACTCCGCAGGCAAAACTTGATCTTGTTGGAGATTTTTTGATAAACGGCAATTTGGTTACATTTGGAAGGTTTGGAATAAATATTGATAATCCGGAATATGATTTTCATATTGATGGAAATATTCAGGCAACCGGCGATATTTGTACCGACTTGGCAGGCGGTAGGTGTTTAAGCACTTTGCCTATAGGTGGCGGAGGCGGTGTAAGAGGGGTTGGCGGATCGGGCACAGCAGGCTATTTTCCAATTTGGACAGCCGGCACAGCTCTGGGCAACTCTCTTATTTATCAGACGGATGGAAACATTGGTATAAATACCCTTACTCCTTCTCAAAGACTTGATGTTGAGGGAATTATAAGAATGACCGGTTTTCAGATGCCAACCGGAGCCAGCTCAACTTATATTTTAACTTCCGATGAATTCGGTTTTGGAACTTGGCAGCCTGCTTCTTCTATAGGGGAAACTCTTCCTTTAGGCACTTCCGGACAAACTTTAAGGCATGATGGAACAGGATGGGTTTCCAATTCTTTTCTTTATAATACGGGCTCAGCAATTGGTATTGGTAATACTTTGCCTTTGGCTGATTTCCATCTAACAGGAAGTGCTTTGTTTGAAGGACCTCTTACTATAAGAGATAATTCTCCTTTGGGTCAGCTTGTTTTAAACTATAACGATGAAAACAATTTAAGCTTTATTCTTACCGGAAATGAGGCTGAGATTTCAGCTTCTTCGACTTTGGTTATTAATTCTTTGACCGGAGAAGTTAAACTTGGTCCTGGAGTTAACCTTTTTGACGGTTCTTTGGCAACAATCGACGGCGCAACTTTTCTTTCTCAAGATGCAACAGTCAGAAAAGCCGGTGAAATGATTTTTCGTGGGTCAAGCTCTATTTTTAGATACCCGGTAGTTAGCCAAACAGCTTCTACGGAATATCATCGTATTTCCAGGCAGTTTCAAGATTTTTCAGGAATTTTCCCGGATGCTTTGGATGGAACAACCAGAAGATATGCTTTTTTAATAAATTCGGTTGACGATATTGGAGCAGCCCAGTTTTCAGAGTGGAGAGTTTATCGCGCAAATGCGGTTGAAGAGTATTCAACCTTTGTTTTTCCAGGGTTTGATGAAGCCTCTTTTGAAGAAGGCATGCCAAGAATGAGTGATTTTATGGAGCTTCCTTCGGATGATTGGCAGCTGGAAGTAAGAGTACCAGCCGGAAGAAATATCAGAATATTTAATATTATGCTTTTGGCATACGACCAAGTTAACTAGAAACCGAATTCCGCTTTAGCGGAATGAAGGTGGAAAAGAGGTTTATCTCTTTGACTATAGAAAACTGAATTTTTACGTAGTAAAAAAAGTCGAATAAATAAAAAAAATAATAAAAAAATAATAAAAAAATAACAATGTCGAGGAAAAGTAATTTATTAAATAACTTAAAGGTCGACTCGGCAAATAATTATTAAGATAAAAATATGAAAAATAAATTAAAGGAAATATTTAAGCCGAAATTGGAGCTGGCAAAAGGAACCCGCTTTATTTCTTTCTTTTTTATTGCTTTTTCGGTAATGATTGCAGCCGGAATTTT
>PWRH01000052.1 GCA_003556525.1 Candidatus Nealsoniibacteriota bacterium | reverse complement strand
CCGTCTATTCCTTTGAGTTTTAGCCTTGCGGCCGTACTTCCCAGGCGGGATACTTAACGCGTTAGCTTCGCCACTTGAAGGGTCGACACTTCAAATAGCTAGTATCCATCGTTTACAGCGTAGAATACCGGGGTATCTAATCCCGTTCTCTCCCTACGCTTTCGTCTCTCAGCGTCAGGTTCGCCCCAGCTAGATGCCTTCGCTTTTAGTATTCTGGTCGATATCAACGGATTTCACCCCTACACCGACCATTCCACTAGCCTCTAGCGCCCTCTAAGTCTAGAAGTTTCTTTGGCATTCCTAAGGTTAAGCCCTAGGCCTTTAACCAAAGACTTTCTAAACCGCCTACAGACTCTTTACGCCCAATAAATCCGGATAACGCTTGGGGCACTCGTATTACCGCTACTGCTGGCACGAGTTTAGTCACCCCTTATTCATCAGGTACGCTCATCCCGCTAAAGCGGGATTGTTCCCTGATAAAAGCTCTTTACACCCCGAAGGACTTCTTCGAGCACGCGGCGTCGCTGGTTCAGGGTTTCCCCCATTGACCAATATTCTCGACTGCAGCCTCCCGTAGGAGTATGGGCCGTGTTTCAGTCCCATTGTTGGCGATCATGCTCTCACACCGCCTATCCGTCATAGCCTTGGTAGGCCTTTACCCTACCAACTAGCTGATAGACCGCACTCCGCTCACTAACCGGAATCTTAAAAAGAAACCTTTACTCTGCAAAAACAGAGACTATCGGGAATTAGCTAATCTTTCAATTAGTTATGCCCGTGTTAGCGGTGCGTAAGTACGTGTTACTAACCCGTCTGCCACTAATCTTGCGCAAGCGCAAGATCCGTTCGACTTGCATGCCTTATCCACGCCGCCAGCGTTCATCCTGAGCCAGGATCAAACTCTCAAAATAAACCCAATCAAAGAGTAGAAACTCTTTTATGGGTAGAAATAGATTCGAGACAACTTTAAATAACCGAATTAAAGTTTGTTATTTAGTTATTAATGTTCCTCTTTCGATACAAAAAATCAGAAGAGAACTTCTGACCTTAAACTCTCTCTTTTTCCGCCAAAAGGCGGTTCTAGCTACTTACGCTTACATCCACTGGATTTTTTTACGCTTTTCTTTTTTGTTGTTTTCTTTGCCATATATTTCAATTCTATCTATTTGGATTTTAATCTATTTAAAAAATATTGTCAAGTCTTGAGCCGGCGGTGGGATTCGAACCCACGGCCTGCTGTTTACAAAACAGCTGCTCTGGCCACTGAGCTACACCGGCGACACAAACCGCTTACTTGGCAGTTAAATTATTTTTTTTTCCTGAATTTCTTAACTTCCTGCCAATAGTTATCGTTTTTTTCAACTTCCTTTTTTTTAGTTTTTTCTCTTAATTTCTGAAGCAAGCTCGATGTTTTGTTGTCTATTTTTAAAGCAAAAACCCTTATCTTGGAAAGAGTTTTTTGAAAAAAAATTTCAGGAGAAATCTTTTTAAAAGGCAATTTTTCTTTAAATTTATTTAAAAAATTTTGCCAGACCGGCTCTGATGACAAGGGTTCATTTACTTCCAAAAGCAAAGGTGTTTTTTGAAAAATAATAAGTATTAATCCGGCTAAGCTTGAAAAAAGAACGATTAAAAAAATTATCTCTATCATGGTTAATTTTACTATATTTCGTATCTGGTAAACTGTTTAACTACAATATTTTCTCCCAGTTTGGCTATATATTCCTTAATTAGGTCGGCTATGCTTTTTGTTGAATCTTTTATCCAAGGTTGATCCATTAAATCAACTTCTTCTCTAAAGGCCGCTATTTGTAAACACAGCTGATGAGCCAAACTTTGAAAATCATCAGACTTGGCAACAAAATCAGTTTCGCAAGCCAACTCCAAAAGAACGCCTATTTTTTTATTTGAATGAATGTAACTGGCAATTATTCCTTGCTCGGTTCCCCTGCCCGCTTTTTTATTTGCCAAATCTTTTCCCCATTCCCGCAAAAGCTCTTTTGCCTTTTTAATATCTCCACTTGATTCTTCAAGGGCTTTTTTGCAGTCAGCCAAAGAAACCGCGGTCTCTTCCCTTAATTGCTTTATTTGATCGATTGTAACCATAATTTTAATGTTTTAAATTATAAAATTTTTAAGACTTATTTTCGTTTTCACTTTGCTTAACCGGAACTTCTTGTTTTGCCTTTAAAATAACCTCTTTTGTTTTTTCCAAAATATATTTTATTGAGCTTACTGCATCATCGTTGGCAGGTATTGGATAGTCAACCAATGTTGGATCCGTATTTGTGTCTGACAAGGCAATAACTTTAACACCTTTTTTTTCAGCTTCTTTTATTGCCAAGACGTCTTTTTTCATATCCAGAACAAAAACAACATCAGGCACTTTAACAAGATCTTTAATTCCGCCAACTTTTAATTCAAGGTCTTTCAGCTCTTTATCCATTTCAGCTCTTTCTTTTTTGGTATATTTTTCCAACTCCCCCTCCCTCTTTTTTCTTTCCAATTCTTTGAAATAATCAATTCTTTTTTTAATTGTTTCAAAATTGGTAAAAGTCCCACCAAGCCAACGCTCTGAAACATAAGGCAGTCCACACTCTTCAGCCGTTGATTTAACCATGTTTTTTGCCTGAACTTTTGTTCCAACCAAAAGCAAAGTTTTTCCTTGAGAAATCGTTTCTGCAATATAAGCCAAGGCTTGCTCAAATTTTTCTTTTGTTTTTTCAAGATCAATAATGTGAACCGTATTTCTGGCCCCAAATAAATAGGGCTTCATTTTAGGATGAATTTTGGATGTTTTGTGGCCAAAATGAACACCGGCCCGGCCCATTTCCTCAATATCAATTTTAAAATCTTGTTTTTTTGTTTTTTCCATACTAAAAATATAACATATTGAAAAAAATAAACAAGCCCCTTGTTTAATGTAAAATTATTTGCTATGAT
>PWRH01000004.1 GCA_003556525.1 Candidatus Nealsoniibacteriota bacterium | reverse complement strand
TATATTAAAATTATTTTTTTCTTAAAAAAGCCGGTGTTTCCCAATTTTTTTCTTTTTCAAGCAGCTCTTTTTCAACTTCCTCAATTTCTTTTTTAACCTGAATTCCGTTTTTTCTTATTTTTTCTTTGGCTGAAGATAAAAAAGAACCTTTATCCTGCTTGGTCTGCTCTTCCTTTTTTTCTTCTTTAGCCGGCAAAACTTCTTCTTTTTTTTCTTTTTCCATATTGTTTGAATTTTCCGCTTTTTTTATTTTTTGGCTCTTTTTATCCGGCTCCTGTTTTTTTTCTTCAACCGGTTTTTCTTTTTTGCCAACGGGTAGCTCTTTCTTTTTGCTTTTTTTAACCTCTTTCTTTTTTTTCTTTTCTCCGGAAGAAAATATTTTTGCTGCACACCCGGTAGCCAAAAAAACAGTTTTTAAATAACCCGAACCTTTGGTTCTTTCTGAAATACCGAAAATAATCTTTGCTTCAGGGCTGGCAAGGCCTGAAATTGTCTTTGATATTTGCTCAACATCAACAAGAGGAAGAGTTTTTTCTCCAACAATATTAAATAAAACTCCTTTTGCTCCCTGAGCATTATATGGATACAAAGGAGAGTTAATGGCCCTTGATATTGAATCTTTAACTGCATTTTCTTTTTTTTGTATTTCAACGGTATTTAAATAAGCAAGCTTTCCTTTCCCTTCCAAAATGGTTCTAAAATCGGCAAAATCAATGTTGACCAAACCGGGCTGATAAATTGTTTCAATCAAGCCACCCAGGCTTTGAGCAAGAAACTGATTAATTATTGATAATGATTCTTTTAAGGGAGTTTCTTTATTAATAAACTCAAAAACCCTTTCGTTCGGGATAATACTCATTATATTTAAATTATTTTTTACTTCCTTTAAAGAGTTTATGGCAATTTCAATTTTTTTCTCTCCTTCAAACTTAAAAGGCAGAGTAAAAATTCCATAAGTAAGATTACCCATTTCCTTGGAAATTTTAGCAAAAGTAGAAACAGCTCCACTGCCGGTACCCCCTCCCAAGCAAGCGATTAAAATACACAAATCCTGCCCTTGGCAGATTTTCTTAATTTTTTCTTTTTCATTTCGAGCTGCTGACCTGGCCAATTCAGGATCCATACCCGTGCCCAAGCCATGGGTTAAGTCTTGGCCAAATTGAAATTTTGTTGCTTTTTTACTGCAACCTTTTAACGACTTAGTATCTGTATTGGCTACAACAAAACTGGCTTTCGATATTTTAGAAGCAATCTCGGAAACAATATTACCGGCACCTCCACCAATACCAATAACCCTAATTTTAATTTTTTTGACTTTTTGGAGCTCAATTAAATCAAAATTTTTCTTTTCTTTATTTGAAAAATAAGGTTTTTTCCCTTTTTTTTGTTTAGTTTTTGTGGTCATTATATTAGTATAGCTTAGCCTTTTTTTTTGTAAATAGTTGCTAATTTTTTCGGGAAACAAGGCTTAAAAAAAGTTTTTTTTGTTTTTCGGCTATTTTTTCTTCAGAAAAATTTTCTAAAATAAATTTTTTGGCATCTTTAACAATTTTATCTTTTTTATTGCTTTCATTAAACGCCTCTAAAATTTTTAAATGCAAATCACTTTCTTTTTTAACTGAAAAAAATAATTTTTCCGGATAAACCCCTGTTTTGGCCTGAGAGCTAAAAGCAACAACCGGAATTCCGGCAATCATTGCTTCTCCAATAACAAGCCCTTGTGTTTCTGTTTTTTTTGAAGGAAAAACAAAAAGATCACTTCCACCATACATTTTTTTTGTTTCCTCTAAAGAATAGTGGCCATGAAAAATAACCCTGTCAGCTACTTTCATTTTACGGGCCTTACTTTTAAACTTAACTATGTCGCCTGCACCAACAACCAGTAAAAATATTTTTTCATTTTTTTTCCTAATCTCTCCCATCGCCCTTAAAAGAATTTCTATGTTTTTTTCCTTGCAAACCCTGCCAACATAAAGAATAATTTTAGAATCAAAAGGAATATTAATTTTTTTCAATAAATCTTTTTTACTTAAATAGCTTGAGGGTAATGTTATTGCAGTGGGAATAATATGTATCGGCTTAATTATTCCATATTGCCGTAATTTCTTTTCAATTTTTTCATTCGGAACAATAATGGCATCGACCTTGTTGCCGATTAATTTTGAGCGATGTTTCATTAGGTCAGCACCAACCTTTCCACCATACATTTGCCCGTATTCTTCCACCAAAGTATGGTAAGAAAGCACTTTTGGCTTGTTTGAGTTAAACATATGAGTTTCAAAAGCATTCGGTGCCCAGGCAAAATTATGAAGCCAGTAAATATCAGGATTAAAATTTTTAACAATTTTTTTTATATAAAAAGGAGCGGTTAGGCCAAAAGTTTTTTCTTTCCTGCCCATGAAATAACCGATTGCCCGAGTAACCGGAGAAGAAGGAGCTTGATAGTGCTGGAGCCTATGTTTTCTCTTTTCATATCTGGGAGCAACAACAATAAACCGAAAACCTTGCTCGGATAAACTGTCAACACTTGTATCTATTGAAGCAGTCACCCCGTTGGGCAAAGGATAGGTTAGAGAGCCAATTATGATTTTTATCATTTTAATATTTTTGACGCCTCCTCAACACTGTCAACCAAGCGATAAACATTCATATCTTTTTTACTGATAGCTTTTTTGTCTTGATACAGAGTTTTATCAATCCACCCAAGCAAGGGTTCCCAATAGTCTCTGTGAACCAAAATAACGGGAATTTTTTTTACTTTTTTTGTTTGAATAAGAGTAACTATTTCAAAAAACTCATCAAGCGTACCAAATCCTCCGGGTAAAAATATATAGGCCTGAGAAGCAAAGGTAAGCATTACTTTTCTCGTAAAAAAATAACGAAAGCAAATCGCATCTTGCACATACTTATTTCTTTTTTCTCCTTTTGGAAGCTCGATATTAATCCCAACAGATT
>PWRH01000071.1 GCA_003556525.1 Candidatus Nealsoniibacteriota bacterium | reverse complement strand
CTTCTTCTCCAACGCAACTCCAAATGAGTAAGCGACCTCCTTCGCACGATCACGATCCGCAGTAGAAGAAAACGCGCTAGATACCGAAGAAAAAGCCCTATCGCTCTCACTTAACAAATCGCAAACATGAAGCGTAACAGGCATTTGGCGCTCTTCCAAAAAAGATTCCACCTCGGCCTTTGCTTTTTCAAATCCACATATGGTTAGCAAGAAAATCGGTATCTTTGTCGCACGAAGAACCTTGCTCAGCTTGTCGCCAAACTCTTTCAGAGTCTCGATCGCTGTCTGTCCAGTGCCGATTATGTCGTCAAGAATAACTACACCGCGAACATCATCAGCTGCGCGGTAAAGCCGGGTTTCCAGTTCGTCGTGGCCGACAGCATTACGGCTAACAATTCGATTCTCTTTGCAAAACATCCGGCCGTATGCAGCACTGCTCTTGGCAAAACCGCCGAGGTGTGTTACAAGTATGTCCCCACGATACCGCTCGCGCTCACGTCGGAGTTCAACTGTGCCGCGACGGACCACAGTCATGGCGTCGCGGAGCTTCTCGCGAACCATGGATTCCGTATAAAAACGAACTGACTTTAGCACCTGAAACATCAGTCGCCGATCAATGTTCGTGTCGAACTGATCAAGCCAGGCACGCAGGTGTTCCGCGGTGATGTTTCGCCCGTTGAAAAGTCCCCATCGCTCTGTAAGTTCCAGAAGCTCGGATGCTGTCACGTACGCCTCGTTTTCTTGCCGCTCTTGTCTGCTTCGCTTATCCTGGTCGGTAAACTCCGTCGTAATAAGCTCGGCGCTACGTTCCCGGAGAAACTGCTCGAACATGAACACACGACATTGATACAGACCATTTTCTTCGGTTAATACTCCCCGCTCCACAAACTGCTTTAGCTCGCGATCGAGGCTAACAGAAGAAAAGCTCAATAAATCAGGCGCTCGAGAAAGATTCTCCTTCGAGGGAATGTTAGTCTGTCGTAACACTTTGGCCAAAGCAAGAAGAACCTTTCTACGCTGAATCGAAACGTCCTCGACTTTCACGCCTGTATCAAGAATCCCATCTTCCCAAAAATGAGCGAAACTATTAGCGCCTGCTTTCTTGCAGGCTCGCTGAGCACACTCCTCGACCTCGAACTCTGAAACATAAGCGTCACGACGATCAAGGCAATGACGCAGGATCTCCTCGCACACCATGTTGGTGAAGTAGGGATTGCCTGCTGACCAACGGTATACGGCGTCCACAGCGCCGTCGGACCAGTCGATTGCTCCTGAGACGGGCATCCGAACGAGTTCCTGAAAGTCGGACCAATGGTCTTCCTTACGAAAGTAGTCGATACGGACGGCTTCAAACCGATTCAACTTGTCGCCCTGGGCTGCAATGATGTGGTTTATCTTCTCGCCTCCCACGATAAAAATACCAAGTCGCTGCCGGCCGCTCAAGGCGCGGAGGCCCAGGAACAAACCATTTCCGATCGGACCGCGCGCATAAAGCTCGATTGGCAACTCATCAAACTCGTCTAAAATTATCAGAAACCGCGAATCGGATAGTGTATCAGAGACTTCATCAACATATTCGTTTAACGGCTGAAGCGAGTCGGTGAGAGTTGGGAGCGGAATGCGGTCTAACGCTCTACTGCACCTGCGTATCTTACGCGCAATACTCTCACCCATGGCCCGTAGTGTGCCCTCAGCACTTGGCTGAACGTAATCACCGCCCTCCAGGTACACCGTAAAAAGACTTGAATCCTCAGCGAGTGCGCGTTTCGCGGCCGCTAGCGCAAGTGAGGTCTTTCCAACGCGCTTCTGTCCATGCACATAGGCCGACCCCATAGATTTGCTCGCAATTGTTCGGAAGAGTTGAAGAAGGTCGGATTCGCGCCCAATGAAAGGGCGATCGGAGTCCAGTGGAATCGCCTCTTTGCTGTAGGGTTCCGACGCAATCAAACCGTTCCAGTCTACAGTGGAACTCTGAATCCCCAATTTCCCCAAATGGTCAAAGTCTTCCTGGCTCTTGTCATAGTTGCTCCACAAACACTTGACATAGTAGTCGTTGGAATCTGCTGTCGTGGCTGCAAGCACGACATCGATATCAACGATACATCTTCCGACTTCGAGTTCAGACAGGATGCGACTCGATTTCTGTGGTTCTATGCCACAGGAGAACTCGAATTCAAGTTCCACATCGTATGCAGGTCCAGGCCCGGTGTTTTCAAGGATAAAGCGTAGTCGGCACTTTGTTCCTTTTGCGTGGAAAGGATACTTACGAGGAAAGGGCTGCACCGAGACACACGCCGGCTTTGTTGCATTCGAAGCTTCGAAACGAGCTTCGACGACTGACTCGAGATGGGTGAGGAATGGTAAGAGATACTCGAGGCTAAAAAAAGTCGGCAACTTCCGCAATTTATCGATCGCAGCCTTGATTTCCGCGCGTGTTCGTGTTGACACCTCGACAAATTGCGTCACCACAGCACTATTCAATTCTTCGGCGCATTTTAATACAGCTGGTAACGTTGTTTTGGTAAACTGACTAGGCAGATGGGGCGAAAGAATGCCGCTGACAAGCTTGTGATTCAATGCCTGCATGATACGGTGCTGCCGGAGGAGCATGGAGTTTAAGTCTAATGCTTGAGAGGCCTCCTGTAGGGCTTGCAGGAGTTCCTGGAGACGTGGAGTTAGCTGCTGGATAAGGTGAATTTGCTGGTAATCCGGAAGGCTATCTTTGATTTGAAGGTGACTACAGATGTCAGGTAGCGAGCGAAGAATATAGTCAAGGAAGCGTGTGTTCATGTCTCGAGAGAAGACAGCCTCCGTTGCTTCAAAGATTCTTAGGACCGTAATTCCGATAAGGCGAGCACCAAGTTGTCGGGGAGGCTTGAGCAGCAAGTTCGGCCAACTATCGGCGTCATCCCCGCGCAACTCCGCCCAGAGGTCGAAAACCCGTGGAATTATTTCGTCT
>PWRH01000009.1 GCA_003556525.1 Candidatus Nealsoniibacteriota bacterium | reverse complement strand
GTAGGAACAGTTAAATGACCGAGTTTTTCAAAACTTATCAAGGATTAATGCGTGGCGCTACTATAAACGGTAAGTTAGATGCTGCTCAGAATAAAAGTGTTTTTTTCCAGGTTTATTTAAATGCTAATGATTATATAGAATTATATTCATCTGGTTTGGAGTTATGGGTATATGATGGTAGGAAGTCGCTTGTACCAGAGGTAATAGATGCTGCACTTGGAGGTTGTGCTGAGCAGCATGTAAAAGTTAAGAAGTCAGGCGTTTATAAAATTGAGTTGTATATACCAAAAGGATCGTCTGAGTATAAGTTATATGTTAGTGATGGGACTAAATCCTGCGTTTTGACTCCTCCTGAATTAAATCTTTCTACGAATATTCGCACACAAGAGTTACCTATAAAGTTAAAGCCTGATGCGACAGCGTTTAGCAATGAGTTTTTACCGAGCGCGGGATTGGTACATAAACGTGGACGTTTAGGTTCATGGTCGTTGTGGGATATAGAGTGTGTCGATACGGCTTTAGCTACATTGGAGTGTCCTTCCTTACACCGTGACATGGTGCTTACGGAGACGCAAACGGCGCGATTTTATACGTTATCTATTGTAAAGCAACTACGAACTTATTATGAGGTTGTGGATGTCACAGTGAACGAATGTGTGTCGCTTATGGGAGAACCTAATGACCCTTATTACGAGGAGCAGTGGGGGCATTCACAGATAGGTTTACCTTTTGCATGGGAAATAACTAAAGGTTATGAAAATGAGGTCATAGTTGCTGTTATTGACTCCGGGGTTTTTTTACAACACGAGGATTTACAGAATAAGTTAGTTATAGGTTATGATTTTGTTAACAATATTATAGGCGGGGCTGATCCGGGGGACGGTGATACGCTTGAAGAAAGTTCGTGGCATGGTACGTTAGTAGCGGGTATTATTGCAGCAGAAATGGATAATGGTATAGGCATAGCTGGAGTGTCAGGTGGGGCTAAAATTATGCCTTTACGTGTTTATGGTTCTGGTGGCGCTACGGTTTACGATATAGTTGAAGCGATACGGTATGCAGCAGCTTTAGATAACAGCTCTGGTCAAGTACCATTTACCCCGGCGCAAGTAATAAATATTAGTATGGGATCAGGGACACCTTCTCCATTATATGACGATCTTATCCCTGAGATTAACGATATGGGGATTATTATAATTGCTGCCGCAGGTAATGACGGTGATAACGGACTTATGTATCCTGCGGCGTTTCCCGGTGTTATTTCCGTAGCTGCGACGAATGATCTTGGGGTTTTAGCCAGTTATTCAAACTACGGAACTACGATTGATGTTGCCGCACCGGGTGGCGATGTAAATAGTCCTACAGGTAGAGGTATTTTTTCTACATCAGTTAAAATTGAGGATGGTCAGTTACTCAGTGATTATAGAGTAACCCAAGGGACTTCTTTTGCAGCGCCTTATATGTCAGGTGTTGTTGCGTTAATGAAGTCGTTGTACCCATCGTTAGATTTTAGAATGTTGAAGGATTTACTCACGTCAGGGGATATTACATATTTATCTGGTGTAGGACAAACAATACCTGACAGTCGTGAATATCCTATTATAGACGCTTATAGCGCAGTAAAAGCGTTAGAGCAGGTTTACCCTATACTACAGAGTCGATTTATTAGCGGTGGTAGCACTACTACGTTAAGTAATACGATAGGTGAGTATAAATCATCAACGGTAGATTATTCGGCTTTTGTTGAAACGTTGTTTTTTAAGTTGACACATTCTGTAAACTCTACGGCTAATGCGGAGGATAGTTTTTTATTAACCTTAAAACAAGAGTTAGCTACGGCAGTAAGGGCGTCGATAGAGGTTGCTACGTTAGGTAATTATTTAGCTGATTGCTTTAGCGGAGCTGAGTATGTTGATGTTTTAGATGAAATATTAACTGTTTTATATGGCAGTGAAGTTACGTATTCAGAAGCATTATGGGTTGGGGTTAATAATGCGTTACGCTCTCGTGGTTATGGGGGGGATAATACAAATTCTATAGGGGTATTCCAATCAGTTGTTTTAGATGAAGGTGTGGTAGTTGAGGCGTTATCTTTTATTTATAAACATGATTTGATGTCGTTACTGGAGTGCGATGACACATTATTTTTAGGGCGACTGTTACATATTATAGACGAAGTTCGTGGGCATGATAGCACGGTAACTACACTTGAGGCATTACTGGCTATAACCACAATGGGATGGTTAGAGGATCAGTTAGGATTTCGTCAAGGTGCATCTTTATTGTCTACCGCTGGAGATACGGCGAGTCTCATTACGCAAGTTATAGGACTGGCTTCGTTGGCGGATGTTTTAGATTCTGTTGATGAATTGACGACTTCATTAGGGTTAATGGTTGCGTTGCATACATCAGCGGATGGGACACTGACTGCTGATACGGTAGTTTCTGCTTTTGTTGATTTGTTTAGCTCAGTGTCGGGAGTGGCGATTACGTTATCTCTTGACAATGAACGGTATATTGGCTATGTTATGAACACTAATACCGACGCTTTCAGCTATTACAAGAATACAAATTTTGATTCATTGGCGTGGTCATATAACACTAAAGAGTTATACGCGGCTGCTACGGATGGTATCTATGTATTTGATGGCGATGATGATACCGGGGCAGCTATTCATGCGCAAGTTATGACGGGTGTTTTGGATTTTCAGTCTGATCAGTTAAAACGGGTTGATAGAGCGTATTTAGGGTATGCGGGGGGTAAGTTGTTATTACGGGTTATAACGACGATGGGGGGTCATGACCAAGTAGGGTATTATGAATTGATTAATAATCCTGCGGACACACCAACCGAAGGGGTTGTACGGTTAGCCAAAGGTTTACGTTCTGCCTACTGGCAGTTTGAGTTACATAACATCGACGGTGCGGATTTCGAGGTGGACAACCTCACGTTATATCCCGTGATGTTGTCACGTAGGAGGAATAGTTAATGAGCG
>PWRH01000010.1 GCA_003556525.1 Candidatus Nealsoniibacteriota bacterium | reverse complement strand
GCAATTGTTTTATAAACTTGTTCTAATTCTTCACCTGTTGGGGCATGAAAATATTTTCCGCCGGTAATTTCTGCAACATCTATCATAAGTTGTTCTGCGGCGCTACCAGAAGCTATTGCAAAGCCTATGGTATAAATTGTAATACCTGTATCCTTTGATTCATATGCCATATTTCTTGTCTCTGCTTCTGCCACAGCAGTAGTACAACTTTGGCCTAAACAGTTTTCAAGAGTACAAGAATCAGGCACAAGACAATAATTAGCCACGCCATCAGTCATAAGTACATGATAGGCGGCAGTATTTGGTCGCCTATAATCATCCATTAATATATTTGATATTTTTATACCGCAACTTATACAAGTCATATCTACTAGGCTTAAACTATTAATTTCATTTTTAACAGCATTATAATTAAAAGTTAAAGTATGGTTCAAATAACCATCATTACTATAAGAGGTTAAGCCTATTTTATGGTTATTATCGCTCATTAAATCAACAAATGTAATAGCGGCATTTTTAGCATCAGTTATTCTCTGCCCAAACATACTCCCTGATATATCAATAATCGGTATTATGTCTGAATCAAAAGTAATACAAGGAGATTTATTATCCATTTCAACAGTCAATTTAACAGGCTCCCCAATTCCAATCTCTTCTTCTTCCGCACTTAAAGTTAAATCAAGACCTCCCTCTTCTTCTGTTTGAATTGTTGCTTCTTGATAAGCAATAATCCAATGCCAGTTGCTACCAGTGCCACCGCTAAAATTTTGTCCCTTAAATTGAACAAAAAGCCAAACTTTTCCCAAATATTCATCAGGAATATTAGGAATTTTTAAAATTTCATTATAATCCACCACACTTTCCTGATAATCATTCGGATAAATCAGCTCCCCTATTTTTATTACTTCGGAATTATCTTCGTCAATAACTTGAATTATATTTATGCCCGTATCATGGTCTTTTAAGACAACTTGGCCCGGTTTGGCAATAAAAAACTGAATCTCATTATAGCGAAGCTCATCAAAAAAAACTGTTTGGACATGGCCGGATAATTGAACATAATTGTTAATTGAATAAAAATAATCCGCAAAAGGCGGCGGTTCGCTCCAGGCAATGGCAGTGCTATCTCCCGGCCCGGAGGAAAAAGATTCAGCTGCTAAAATAAAATTTGTTGGAAAAAAAACTCCGAGCACTCCGGTTAAAAATAAAATAGCAAATAATAAAACCTTAAAAGACAAAGACCTTTTTTCTAAAATAATTTTAATTATTAAAATTATTATTCCGATTAAAACTATCAGGGCAAAAACTGAAAAATAATCTCTTTCTTCCACTTGCTCTTCTTTTGGTTCATCGCTTTTTAGCTGTGTTTCATATCTATCAAGTATTTTTTCTTCTTCGCCAATAACCGTAATTTCAACTCTTGGAAAATGAATATCTTCGGTTATTGGCACCCTAACGTCGCTACTACCTTCTTTAAGGTCAATTGTCTGTCTTGTTTCTCCAATAATGTTTCCCTTTTCATCCATAATTTTAATCTCCAAATCACCCTCTTTTTCAAAAAGAGAATCTTTATAACCGGCATCCACGGTAATGGTTGCTTCTTCTCCCGCCTGATAAGAGGTTTCATCGGTTCTTATTTGGGCTATTTCCATTTCTTTACCTGAAACAGTCCAACGAAAGTCAATTGAGTTGGAAATAATATTATTTGCCTGATACATTACCACCCGGCAAAAATAACTCCCCGGCTCTTGAAATCCAATCAAATCAATTGTTTGGTTTTGGGTTTGCCCGGGAACTAAAGTAATGCTTCTTTTATCAATTACCCTAAGCGGATTTTCGTTAATATTATAATAATAAAAAGTCACTTTTGGAGAAGCGGAAATCTGAAAAGAAGATTTATTTAAAACATCGAAACTTGCCTGAGCAGTTTCTCCGGGATCTAGAATAGCTGCTCCGCCCGGTGAAAGCCTCTGGCCTTCTTTTAAAATAAAATGATTTTCAAGTGTTAAAAATCTATTGTCAGACTGGACACTAATATCAGTATCTTTTCTCGACATTAGCATACCTTTTGAGCTGTAAAGCTGAATTCTAAGCCTGTGATTACCTGAAGGTAGGTTTTGAGGTAAACGATAATTAAAGCTTCTTAATGTTTTCCGATCAGGCCCTAAAGAAAAACTATCTCCGGAAAACTTTTCATCAAGAACTATGGTAAAAAAACCACTGGAATCTTCAGCCATTAATTTATAACTATAGGTAATATCGGGTACAACTTGTTTTTCATAGTTCCAAAGAGTGAAATCTCCTCTAATTTCTTCCCCTGCCCTAAAGCTGGTTTTTTCAATATTAAAATCAATAAAATATATTTGAGAAATAACCATTGCTTTAATCGGCAAAAAAAAGAAAAAAAACAACCCGAAAAAGGTTGAAAAAATTAAAAATTTATTCAGATTTCTTCTCTTAAAAATATTCATAAAATAAAGTAAATAAAATTATTAGTTTATTTTAATATAATAAAGATTATTGGCAAGAATACTTATCCACAGACTCCTTGGTCAAACAACACCTTTAAATGTTTTTCTGTGTGTCGGGGATGGTCCGTATTTTTTAATTGCCAAAAGGTGTTTTTTTGTCGGATAACCCTTATTTTTTTCAAAGCCATATTCGGGAAATTTTTTAGCATAATTTTTCATAATTCTGTCGCGATAAACTTTGGCAAAAATTCCCGCAATCATGGCGGACAACACTTTCTCATCCGCCTTAATAATCGGCTTTTGTCTGAATTTAATTTTTCCGCCGACCTCTAGCTTTTCATCAATTAAGTCTAGTTTAAAATTACCGTCTAAAATTAAAAAACAAGGTTTGTCCAAAATTTCACGATCGTGAATTTTTGAACAACTTTTATCTCTATTCTTGTTTAGTTTTTTAATTAAATTTATTGTCGCTTTTTCCATTGCCAGTTTAGTTGCTTCAAAAATATTAATCCGGTCAATTGTTTTTTGAGAAATTCTGGCAATCCCCCATTCAATTTTGGGACAAGCGGTTAATACTTTATAAATTTCTTCTCGCTTTTCCAGTGAAAGCTTTTTGGAATCCCTAATTTTTAAATTCTGAATTTGTTCTTGAATTAAAAATTTATCGTTTGAAAATTGTAAGATTACGGCTGCCGCGACAACAGGTCCGGCCAAAGGGCCCCGGCCAGCCTCATCCAAGCCGACAACATATTTATAGCCTTTTTTCCATAATTTTTGCTCTTCTTGTAAAAATTTCATCATCATAATATACTTATATAATATCATGAAATTCACTCACTTACATGTCCACTCTCACTACAGCCTTCTTGACGGACTGCCTAAAATAGACCAGCTCCTGGATTACGTAAAAGAGCTTGGCATGGACTCTGTTGCACTAACAGACCATGGCAATATTTACGGTGCTGTTGAATTTTATAAAAAAGCAAAAGAAAAAGGGGTTAAGCCGATTATCGGCTGTGAGGTTTATGTTGCTTTTAATAAAATGTCGGACAAGAGGCCGAATATTGACGATAAAAAATACCACCTGGTTTTGCTTGCCAAAAACAAACAAGGATATAAAAATTTGGTTAAACTGATAACTAGGGCCCATTTGGAGGGCTTTTATTATAAGCCGAGAATTGATGAGGAAATTTTAAAAAAACACAGTCAAGGGCTAATTGCCTTGACCGCTTGTATTCAAGGAAAAATTCCACGGCTTATTTTATCGAAAAAAATCAAAGAAGCGGAAGAATTGGCACTAAAATACCAGAAAATTTTCGGCAAAGATAGTTTCTATCTGGAATTGCAGCACCATCCCAACATTCAAGAGCAGAAAAAAGTAAATGACGCCCTGGTTTCGCTTTCCAAAAAACTGGAAATTCCCCTGGTAGCGACAAATGATGTTCATTATTTAAGGCCCGAAGACGTGGAGGTGCAAGATATTTTAATGATGATCAACACCGGCTCAAGTCCAAATGATCCGGAAAGAATGACCTTAAAAGCTGACGATTTTTCAATGAGAAGCCCGGAAGAAATGGCCAAAAATTTTAAAGATTACCCGGAAGCAATAACCAATACCCAAAAAATAGCCGAGCTTTGCGATTTTGAATTTGAATTGGGAAAAACAAAACTGCCCCAATTCAGTCTTCCGGATGAAGAAACACCTGAAAAACATTTGAAAAAATTATGCCAAAAGGGCCTTAAAGAAAAATTTGGTGATAGGCCGGAAAAAGAAATTACTGAAAGATTAAACTATGAATTGTCAGTCATAGAAAAAGCCGGATTTTCATCTTACTTTTTAATTGTTCAAGATGTTGTCAATTGGGCTAAAAGCAACAGAATAGTTGTCGGTCCGGGCAGAGGTTCGGTCGGTGGTTCTTTGGTTGCCTATGTTTTAAATATAACCAATATTGACCCGATAAAATACAATCTTTTATTCGAAAGATTTTTAAATCCGGGCAGGGCCGGAGGCTTGCCTGATATTGACTTGGACTTTACGGACAGAAGAAGAGATGAGGTTATCAGTTATGTAACCGGAAAATACGGCCAAGATAAGGTTGCCCAAATTATTACTTTTGGAACAATGGCTGCCAGAGCGGCAATCAGAGATGTTGGCCGGGCAATGCAATATAATTACTCATACTGCGATAGAATAGCCAAAATGATTCCTTTTGGCATGAATCTTTCAGAAACAATGAAAAGGGTGACAGAGTTTCGCTCCCTATATCAGACAGACGAAGAAGCGAAAAAATTAATTGATGTGGCAAAGAAGCTGGAAGGTGTTGTCCGTCATGCTTCAACTCATGCTTGCGGGGTGGTTATATCGAATAATTCTTTGGATGAAATTGTTCCGCTTCAACACCCCACCCAAAACGATAAAGATATTGTTACTCAATATGAAATGCACTCGATCGAGGAGCTTGGTCTTTTAAAAATGGATTTTTTGGGGCTGAAAAACCTGACTATTATTGAAGAAACTCTGTCTCGAATTTACGTTATCCACAAAAAAAATATTGATATTGAAAAAATTCCGGCTGGTGATAAAAAAGCTTTTGAAATTTTAAAAAAGGGAGACACTATCGGAGTTTTCCAGCTTGAATCCGGAGGAATGCAACGCTACTTAAAACAATTAAAACCAAATGAATTTGAAGACATTATTGCTATGGTTTCTCTTTATCGGCCGGGCCCGATGAAATTAATACCAAACTACATTGCCAGAAAAAATAAAAAAGAGAAAATTGAATACTTTCACCCTAAACTAAAACCCATTTTGGAAAAAACTTACGGTTTTCCGATTTATCAAGAGCAAATCATGCATATTGCCAGTGAAATGGCCGGATTCAGCCTGGCTGAAGCTGATATTTTAAGAAAAGCAATCGGAAAAAAAATTAAAAAATTGCTTATAGCCCAAAAACAAAAATTTATTGAAGGCTGTAAGAAAAATCAAATAAAAGAAACAATTGCGGAACAAATATGGGACTGGATAGAACCTCATGCCGAATATTCTTTTAACAGAAGCCATAGTGCGGCCTATGCAACAATTGCCTACCAAACCGCTTATCTGAAAGCCCATTACCCCAAAGAGTTTATGTCAGCGCTTTTAACTTCGGAAAGAAACGACCTGGAAAGAATTTCTGTTTTAATCGGAGAATGTAAAAAAATGGGAATCGAAGTTTTGCCGCCGGACATAAACGAAAGTTTCACTTTTTTCAGTGTAGTGCCGGAAAAAAACCAAATCAGGTTTGGATTGTCTGCAATTAAAAATGTCGGAGGTAATATTGTTGATATTATTGTTAACGAAAGAAAACAAAACGGACCCTATACTTCAATCGAAAACTTTATTTCAAGAATAAGCTCAAGAGACCTTAATAAAAAATCATTGGAAAGCTTAATTAAGGCCGGCACCTTTGATAAAATGATGGAGAGAAACGAACTTTTATTTAATTTGGAAAAACTTTTGGAATATTCCAGAGAAAACCAAAAAACAAAAAGTAACGGGCAAACCGGACTGTTTGATCAAATGGATTTCAACCATAAAATTTATTTGGAAAAAACAGACCCTGTTTCGGAAAAAGAAAAACTTGTTTGGGAAAAAGAACTACTCGGTCTTTTTGTCAGTTCACACCCCTTAAACAGATTTAAAAAGGTTCTCTCGGAAAAAACAACCTCAATATCAAAAATATCGAATGAAAACTTCAAGCGAACAGCCAAAGTTAAAATCGGAGGCATTATTTCAAAAATTAAAAAAATAATTACCAGAAACGGAAAGCCAATGCTTTTTGTTAATTTGGAAGATATAAACAGTAAAATTGAAGTAGTTGTGTTTCCAAATGTTACGGAAAAAAATTCAGCCATTTTTCAGGAAAATAAAATAGTTTTGGTTTCAGGTAGAACCGACTCCAAAAACGGCACGCCCAAATTAATTTGTGAAGAGGTCGAAGAAATAATAGAACTGGATGAAGAAAAGACAATAATTAAAGAAGTGTAATTATTTCTTCTCTATCCTTCGCTTTACTTGGATGTTGGAAGAAGAAAAGACAATAATTAGAGAAACTTAAATATAATTAATAATTTAAAAATTATGGATATCAATAAACTACGCCATTCTTTGGCCCACATTTTAGCCCATGCAATACAAGAACTTTATCCGGAAATTAAATTCGGCATCGGCCCTGCTATTGAAAACGGTTTTTATTATGATTTTGAATTTCCCAAATCACAAAATCCAAAACCGGAAGATCTGCCAAAAATAGAAAAAAAGATGAAAGAAATAATAAGGCAAAACATAGCTTTTAAGAAAAAGCTTATTTCAAAAACAGATGCCAAAAAAATATTTAAAAACCAACCCTATAAACTGGAGTTAATTGAAGAATTAAAAGGAAAAAAAATATCAACCTACCAAAGCGGAAAAATAAACCAAGGCAGTCAATTTATAGATTTATGTCAAGGACCTCATCTTAAATCAAGCAAAGAAATTGATCTTAATTCTTTTAAATTGACAAAAATTGCAGGTGCCTACTGGAAAGGTTTGGAAAAAAATAAAATGCTGACCAGAATTTACGGGGTTGCCTTTGAAACAAAAAAAGAACTTTCAGATTATCTCAAGACCCAACAAGAAGCGGAAAAAAGAGATCATCGTTTACTGGGTCAAAAATTAGAGCTGTTTTTATCCGATGAAGAGGTTGGTGCAGGCCTGCCGATTTGGCAACCCAAAGGAACAATTTTAAGAAAAAATATCCAGGACTATCTTTACCGAGAATTGATATCTCAAGGATACGAATGGATAATCAGCCCCCATATCGGAAAATTAAATCTCTGGAAAACTTCCGGACACTGGAACCTTTATCGGGAAAATATGTATTCACCGATTAAAATAGAAGAAGAAGAATATATGATTAAACCGATGAACTGCCCTTTTCACGTAAAAGTTTTACAATCAAAAGTTCGCAGTTATAAAGATATGCCTGTTAAGTATGCTGAGTTTGGTACTGTATATCGCTATGAAAGATCCGGAACACTCCATGGATTAACCAGAGTCAGGGGCTTTACTCAAGACGACGCTCACATTTGGTGTACCTCTGAGCAAACAAAACAAGAAGTAACAAAACTTTTGAAAAACGGTTTAAAAATTCTTAAAACTTTCGGTTTTAAAGATTTTGAGATTTATCTCTCAACCAGGCCGGAAAAATATGCCGGTAATTTGGCAGGATGGCAAAAAGCAACAAATATTTTAAAACAAGTACTTCAAGAGCTTAAACTTAAATGGCAAGTTGATCCGGGTGGCGGAGTATTTTACGGTCCGAAAATAGATATAAAAATAAAGGATTCTTTGGGACGGCTTTGGCAATGTACAACCATCCAGGTTGACTTTAACCTTCCCGAAAGATTTAATATTACCTACATAGACCAAAAAGGTAAAAAACAACAGTCAATTATGGTTCATCGTGCTCTTTTGGGTTCTCTTGAAAGATTTATCGGAGTATTGATAGAGCATTATGCCGGGGCCTTTCCTTTTTGGCTTTCTCCTGTTCAGGCACGGGTAATTCCCGTTGGAAAAAAACATGAAAAATACGCTAAAAAAATCGGAGAAGAGCTTGCTTTGGCCGGCTTTAGAATTGAAGTTAAGACTGAAAATGAAACTCTTTCTAAAAAAATAAGAACCGGTGAGGTTGAAAAAATCCCCTATCTTTTAATAGTTGGAGACAAAGAACTAAAAGCAAAAACAGTTAGCTTAAGAAAAAGAGGTAAAGGTGATATCGGACAAATAAAACAAAGTCAATTATGCCAAAAATTTCTGAAAGAACTGAAAAATTAATCAATGCCTACCAGGCCTGGCACCAATCGTTTAAAGCCAAAGAAAAAACTTCGGCTATCAATGTTGATGAGGTTGCTTCAAAAGTTTCTGTTTTTTATGAAAAGCTGAGAGGTATTGTTGACTGGAAAGAGGAACATCTAATGAAAAGGGCTGCCATTGAAAGAAAGTTAAAAAGAAGAATTTTATTGGCTGAAAAAAAACCTATTGCTGAATTGCTTATTTCAGAGCTAATAAGAGGAGGCCATTTTCCCAACAACCAAATCGATATAAAAAAAATTGATGAAGTTGAAAAAGCAATAAATAAATATATATTTATTCTTAAGAAAAACGAGGCTGGCTCTTCTGAAAAGAAAAAAATAAAACTCTATAATTGGTTGCTCTCTATTGCAGCCTGCGAAATTGAAGAAATTCTTTCTCCGCCGAATAAAGAAAAAGCGCTAATTAATTATATGGCTGAATCCGTAGCGGAAAAAATAAGCATAAGCCATAAAAGTGTCTTCTCAATTAAAGAAATAAGCGAAGAAGAAAAAACAAAGCAAGCCTATATTGCCTGCCAAAGGGCTCTTTTTAAGCTTGACGCACCCATCATCACCTATCACCTGCTTAAGAAAAGATTTGATAATTGGAAAAGAATATCACAAACGGAATTAAACCAATTGGCGGAAAACATTTATTCTGTTTGGGAAGATTTGGAAAAAGATCTAAACCACCCCTTAAAAGATAAGTTTTATAAAATTTGTGATAAATACAATACACCCTATCTCCTTTTGGGAGATGTTTTGTCCGAAGAAAATTCTTCCAAGCTTTATGATAAAATAAGTGATCCGGAAAATTTGGAAAAATTAATCAGAAATGCTTATGACAAAAGACTGTCTACGCTTAAAGGCAGGCTGTCAAGAGCTGGAATTTATGCAACCCTATCAATTCTAATTACCAACAGTTTTGCTTTGTTTGTTTTGGAGGTTCCTTTGGCAAAAATGATTATGGGCAGTTTTTCCCCGCTTGCCATAATAGTTGATATTTTAGGACCGACGCTTTTAATGTTTTTACTGGTAACAACAGTAAGGCTTCCTTCTAAAAATAATATAGAATTGGTTTTAATCGAAGTGATGAAAATAATCTATGAAACCGAAAAAAAAGATGTCTATGAAATAAAAATACCGGCAAAAAGAAGTTTTTTTGTTAAGTTTTTTATCGCTCTTTTATACGTAAGCGGAGCTTTGATTTCTTTGGGGGCTATTGTTGCAATTCTAAGATGGGCGGGCCTTCCGCCAACATCGTATGTTGTCAACGTCATGTTTATCGCCCTAATCGCTTTTGCCGGACTGGCTATTAGAAATAAAGGAGAAGAGCTCACGATTGAAGAAAGAAAAGTCGGATTTTTCGGTTTTATTTTCGATATTTTATTTTTACCGATTGTCGGACTGGGAAAATGGCTTTCAAGCAAATGGCAAAAATATAACGCTATTTCAATTTTCTTTAACGCTTTAATAGATCTCCCCTTTCAAATATTTATAGAGTTTTTAGAGCAGTGGAGATATTTTTTGAAAGAAAAAAAAGAGGAAATATATTAAGCGCTTCGCTAATCTCATCTAAATCTGGGAACTTCGGAAGTTCCCAAGCCAAGCCTATAAACTTCTGTAGACTTTTCTGTGGACTTTTCTGTGGACTTCCGAAGTCCACAAACCTTCGGAAGTCCACAAGCCTTTGCGGACTTCTGTGGACTTCGGAAGTCCACAAACCTTACGGTTGGCTGGCGAAGAGATAAATCTCTTCTTCAGCCTTCAAGATAATGAAATACCATATCATTACTTTTGGCTGCCAGGCGAAGAAACTTCGTTTCTTCTTCAGCCTTTGTTTTGTCTCATAAGATTTAATAAATAGACAAATAAAATTTTTATGAAATATCATATTATTACTTTTGGCTGCCAAATGAATAAAAGTGATAGTGAGAGGATTGCCACGCTTTTAGAAAAAAAAGGGTGTCAGTCGGCTTTAAAAGAAGGCGAGGCTGATTTAATAGTGGTCAATATGTGCTCGGTCAGACAATCCGCGGTTGATCGAATTTTTGGGTTAGGTAGAAAATTATCAAAACTAAAAACAAAAAATAAAAAATTAAAAACCGTTCTGACCGGCTGTATTTTAAAAAAAGATAAAAAAAAGTTTGAAAATAAATTTGACTTAATTTTGAATGCCAAAGATTTGGAAAATTGGGTAAAAAAATCAAAAAAGAAAAAAACAGGTTGTAGTTATTTTAAAATAAAAGCTAAAAGTCAGAGCGACTCTATTGCTTTTATACCTATTTCAAACGGATGTAATAATTTTTGCTCATATTGCGTTGTTCCTTTTACACGCGGTCCTTTGGTTTGCCGAAACCATAAAGAAATTATAAAAGAAATAAAGCAAACTCTTAAAGAAAAAAACATTAAAGAAATTTGGCTTTTAGGCCAAAATGTTAATGACTATAATTGCCCCAAAAACCCCAAAATAAATTTTAGTAAATTGATTAAAGAAATTGATAAAATCCCAAATGACTTTAAGCTGTTTTTTCTTTCTCCACATCCTAAAAATTTTTCCAATGAGCTTATTAAAACTTTAAAAAATTCTCCTAAGTTTGGAAAACAAATAAACCTCCCTCTTCAATCCGGTGACAACGAAATATTGAAAAAAATGAACAGAAACTATACTGCTGAAGACTATAAAAAGCTGGTGGAAAAAATACTTGAAAACATTCCGGAAGTAAGACTTTCAACCGATATAATAGTCGGCTTTCCCGTAGAAAAGAAAAAACACTTCAAAAACACTAAAAAAGTTTTTAAAGAAATAAAGTTTAGCCAAGCATATATTGCCAAATATTCTCCAAGACAAGGAACCGCTGCTTTTGAAATGAAAGACGATGTTTCTTTAACGGAAAAAAAACAAAGGGAAAAAGAATTAAATGCATAATAAAAAAAACAAAAAATTAATTGTTGTTTTGGGCCCGACAGCTTCAGGTAAGTCAAAAATAGCGATACAAATAGCCAAAAATTTTAATGGTGAAATTATTTCTGCAGACTCAAGGCAGGTATATAGGGGTATGGATATCGGAACAGGAAAAATTACAAAAAAAGAAATGGAAAATATCCCCCACCATTTAATAGATGTCGCTTCTCCAAAAATACAATTCAGTACTGCTCAGTACCAAAAATTAGCCTTAAAATCAATTGATCAAATTTTTAAAAAAAATAAGCTGCCTATTTTGTGCGGAGGTACGGGTTTTTATATCAACGCTGTAATAGATCGGTTAGTTATTCCCAGAGTTAAGCCTGACCGGCAATTAAGAGCTGAACTTGAAAAACTAACGGAAAGTGAGCTTTTTTTAAAACTTAAAAAACTTGACCCAAAAAGAGCCCAAAGTATTGATAAAAATAATAAAAGAAGATTAATTAGAGCGCTCGAAATTTTAATTAAAACAAAAGATAAAATACCGCCTTTAAAAAAAGAACCGCTCGACTATCCTGTTTTAATTCTGGGAATAAAAAAAGAAAAATCTGAATTAAAAAAACTGATAAAAAAAAGACTTTTTAAAAGGTTGAAACA
Source organism: Candidatus Nealsoniibacteriota bacterium (assembly GCA_003556525.1). Classification (GTDB taxonomy): domain Bacteria; phylum Patescibacteriota; class Minisyncoccia; order Minisyncoccales; family RBG-13-42-11; genus CSSED10-83. The sequence continues at coordinate 180 of PWRH01000010.1, read as the reverse complement.
AGGCATGGTTAAAGAGGTTCAAACTCTTAAAAGCCCGAAAAAGGGCAAGGGTCTTTCTTGGAAAAAAATTGAATCTTTCGGTCTTGAATATCGTCTAATCGGACAATATCTTCAAGGAAAAATAAGTTATAACCAAATGACAGAGTCCCTTCAAAAAGAAATTGAAAAATATGCCAATAG
>PWRH01000014.1 GCA_003556525.1 Candidatus Nealsoniibacteriota bacterium | reverse complement strand
TAATTTGGGAAATACTTTCTTTGCCCAGATACTCAGAATACGGGCCGGAACTTATTAACACCAACAGATTTTTAATTGATAATGAAACAGACTGGCAAAAAAGAATTGTCGGAGGAAAAACAGGCTATACAAGGCAAGCCGGAGGATGCCTGCTTTTGGTGGTTGAAATGCCGAGAAATCAAGGTTTTTTGGTTAGTATAATATTGGGTGCAAACGGAAGAGATGTTAGGTTTTATGAGATGAAGAAGTTGGTTGATTGGTTGAAAATAGCCTACCGGTGGTAGGGCTTGGCGAAGAAAACTTTGTTTTCTTCTTTACCCTTTTAGTAATAATTTTAAAAAAATGTATCTGCCTCAAGCATCATTAGATGTTATCAAAATTTTTACTTTAGGCGCGTTTGCTTTTATTTTTGCTTTTTCAATAACTCCTTTTTTAACCCACTTTCTCTATAAACATAAGCTTTGGAAAAAAGAAGTAAGACAAAAGGCTGTTGACGGTGGAGAGATTTCTTATTTTCAGAAATTCCACAAAGAAAAAGAAACAAATGTTCCGAGAATGGGCGGGATTTTAATTTGGACTACTGTTTTAATAATAATTTTTGTCTTTTGGTTTTTGTCAAAAATTACAAATATTTGGTGGTTGGACAAACTCAACTTTCTAAGCAGAGACCAAACTTGGTTGCCGCTTTTTGCCCTGGTTTCAGCTTCTTTGCTTGGCTTATTGGATGATATTTTACAGGTCTCAAAAAAGGGAAATTATATTGGCGGAGGATTAAGCCTGATTCATAGAATTGCCTTAATGGGGTTGATAGGATTAATCGGCGGATGGTGGTTTTTTACCAAGCTTGGCTGGTCCGGCATAAACGTGCCTGGCATAGGAATTGTTGAAATCGGAGTCTTATATATTCCTTTATTTGTCATTGTTATGCTGGCAACTTATTCCGGAGGGGTGATTGACGGGCTGGACGGGCTTGCAGGCGGATCTTTTGGCCTGATTTTTGCAGGATTTGGAGCTATTGCAGTTTTTACCGGACAAATAAATATAGCTGCTTTTTGTATTGTAATATTAGGGGCGCTATTGGCTTTTTTATGGTTTAATATCCCTCCGGCTAGATTTTATATGGGAGAAAGCGGAATAATGGGACTATGCGCGGCTCTAACAGTAATTGCTTTTATGACTGATTCGGTTTTAATTTTGCCAGTTATCGGCTTTCTTTTGGTAATTGAATCAGGATCGGTTATAGTTCAACTTCTTTCAAAAAAATTCAGAGGGAAAAAAATATTTTTATCCGCTCCAATACATCATCATTTTGAAGCAGCCGGTTGGCCCCACTATAAGGTAACAATGCGTTTTTGGGTTATCGGCGCAGTGATGCTGATTATTGGCATTACAATCAGATTGTGGGGATAAAAAACAGCAAAATTCCTTAATAATAACGAATAAAAACAAAGGCAAAGCCTTTGTTTTTTAGTTAAATAATTTCGCTTAAAGAGAAGAGGTTTTTATGCTATTATTAATAGATTAAAATAATTATGAATAATAATATTCAAAATCTAAAAAAAGAATGGCGGGAAAAAAATATAATGATCCTCGGTTTTGGCCAAGAGGGGAAAGATACGTTTAAGTTTTTAAGAAAATTTTTCCCGGAAAAAACAATCGGTATTGCCGACCAAAAAAAATTGTTAAAAATTAAAAAAAATAATAAAATCAAGCTGCATTTGGGCGAAAAATATCTTGAATCAATCAAAGATTACGACCTTATTATAAAATCTCCGGGCATTCCCTTTAAAATTATACCAAAATCAACTTGGCCTAAAATAACCAGCCAAACCGAGATATTTCTTAATAATTGCCCGGGAAAAATTATCGGTATTACAGGAACAAAAGGAAAGGGGACAACCGCTTTTTTAATCTACCAAATCTTAAAAAAGTCCTTTAAAAGAAAAATAAAAATTAAATTAATCGGCAATATCGGCCAGCCTGTTTTAAACTTACTGCCTTCAGCCACAAAAAAAGATATTTATGTTTATGAACTTTCAAGCCACCAGCTGCATAATTTAAAAAAATCTCCCCATATTGCGGTTTTTTTAAACATCTATCCCGAACATTTGGATTATTTTAAAGACTTTGAAGAATATGTTAGGGCAAAATCCAATATCTTTCTTTGGCAAAAAAGCCAAGACTATTTAATATACAATAAAGACAACAAAATAATAAAAGAAATTATTAGAAAAGCAAAAAATGTTTCCCGGGAACAAAAAATCCCGATTAAAGGAAAAAACTATGAAATAAACAAAGAGGCTGCCGGAGCAATCAGTAAAATTTTAAACATTGAAAAAGAAGTGGTGGAAGAAGTGATTAAAGGCGGTAAATCCTTGCCTCACAGAATGGAGCTTATTGGAAATTTTAAAAATATTATTTTTTATAACGATAGTGCGGCAACCATGCCTGAGGCCACAATAGCGGGCATCCAATCATTGGGGAATAGATTAGAGACAATTATATTGGGAGGCTCGGATAAAAACCTTGAATTTAAAAATTTAGCTAAAGAAATTTTAAAGTCAAACATTAAAAACATAATTTTATTTCCGGAAACAGGTGAAAAAATATATAATTCTATTGTGCGACACAATAAAGAAAAAAAACATTTAAATTATTTTTTTGTCAAAGAAAAAAATAAAAAAAATTATATAAAAAAATCAATTAAAACTGCCATAAAACATACTGAAAAAAATAAAACGTGTCTTTTTTCTCCTGCATCGGCAAGTTTTAATATTTTTAAAGACTATAAAGAAAGAGGTGATTTATTTAAAAAATATTTAAAAAATGAGTAAGAAAAAACCTGATTATTTTTTATTGACCATAGTGGCCTTTTTAATAGGGTTGGGGGTTTTGATTTTGGCAAGCGCATCTGCACCTTATTCCCAGGCAAGATTCGGCAATAGCTATTATTTTCTGCAACGCCAAATTATTTTCGGCCTAATACCCGGCTTAATATTGGGATTTTTGGCATTTAAAATGAATATATCTTTGATAAAAAAATGGGCTCCGGTTTTATTTTTTTTAAACTTAATTTTTCTTTTAATGGTTTT
>PWRH01000032.1 GCA_003556525.1 Candidatus Nealsoniibacteriota bacterium | reverse complement strand
CTCAACTGACTTTCTGAAAGAAAAATTTCTTTTTCTTCCTTTTTTAAAGATGATGGGATAACTAAAAGGCATTCTTCTGCTGAACACTCAACCATGCCCGGATAAAATTTTTTCGGCAACATTACTTTTCCTTCAAAAACACTGGCCCTATGTTCTCCGAGAAACATTTCACCCTCCTCCTTTTAAAAAATTTGAAAAAAATAGCCCTACAAAAAGGCTATAATAAATATACAACTTTATTTAAAGTTAGTCAATAAAAATTAATTTAAGTTTTCTTTTAAAAGGCGGGTGACTGTCTCAGGCCCGGCTTTCCCTTGCGTTTTTGCCATAATCTGTCCGACCAAAAACTTAAGAGCGGCCTCTTTTCCGCTTTTATAATCCTCTACCGGCTTGGGATTATTTTTAATAGCTTCTTTAACAATTTTTTCAATTTCATCCTCGTCAACAATTTGGGTCAGGTTTTTTTCTTCAATAATATTTGAAGGATCACCTCCGGTTTCAAACATTTCCAAAAGAACAATTTTAGCAGACTTGCTTGAAATTTCACCCTGCTCCAATAAACCGATAAATTCAGCAAAATTTTCCGGAGTAATTAAAAAATCTTTATCTGAAACGGATTTTCCCTTCAACAACCCCTTAAGGTCGGTTATTAAATAATTGGCAGACAACTTTATTAGACTGCCAAGCTTTTCTTTTGAAAGATTAGGCTCAAGTTCAGAAATAACTTTTTCAAAATAATAGCCCAATTCTTTATCGTAAACGAAATTTTCTACTTCTTTATCGGACAGCTTGTACTCCTTTTTAAGCCGCTCTCTCTTCGACTGGGGAAGTTCGGGTATTTCAATTTTAATTTTCTCGATAAAATCATCTTGAACCAACTCAAAAAAGGGCAAGTCAGGCTCGGGAAAATATCTGTAATCATGCGCCTCTTCTTTTTCTCTTTGAGAAAAAGTAATTGCCTCTTTGTCGTCAAAACCCCTTGTTTCTTGAACTATTTTTTCGCCGGACTCTAAAATTGCGGTTTGTCTTTCAATTTCATAATTAACCGCCCTCTCAACACTTCTGAAAGAATTAAGGTTTTTAATTTCAACCCTGGTACCTAAAACTGAACTGTCTTTGCTCAAAGAAACATTCACCTCCACTCTCATTTGGCCTTTTTCCATATCTGCGTCAGAAACATTGAGATAATGCATTATTAAATGAAGCTCTTCGGCAAATTTTCTTGCCTCTTTTGCTGAGCTGATATCCGGCTCGGTAACAAGCTCCATTAAAGGAAGCCCGGAACGATTAAAATCAACTAACGAACAATCTTTTTCATGAATTAGCTTGCCCGTATCTTCTTCCAAGTGAATTCTTTTAATTCTTACTTTTTTAGACTCTCCCTGTTCGTTTAAGATATTAAGATAACCGTTAAAAACCAAAGGTTTATCGTTTTGACTAATCTGATAACCCTTGGCTAGGTCGGGATAAAAATAATTTTTCCTGTCAAACTTCGAATTTTTGGAAACTTCACAATTTAGAGCAAGGCCTGTTTTTATAACTTTTTTAATCGCCTCTTCGTTAATAGTCGGTAAAACTCCGGGGTGGCCAAAACAAATGGGGCAAATATTAGAGTTGGGATTTTTTTCTTCCGGATTATTCAAACAACTACAAAACACCTTTGTTTTGGTGTCAAGCTCTATATGAATTTCAAGACCAATAACGGGTTTGTAGGCCATGGTTTTATTCGATTATTCTGCCGTCTTTTATCGCTTCTATTGTTTCTCCCCTTTCCTCATCAACAATTTCTTTTCCGGAACTGGTGCCAATAATATCGGCTCCGGAATTAACCATCATCTTAACAGCCTCAAGATTTCTTATTCCTCCGGAAGCTTTAATCAAAAGGCCCGGAGCATAATTTTTCATAATTCTAATATGTTTTGCTTTTTCAGCCAGCTCGGATTCATCCAAAGGGTCTTTGACAGTAGCTGTTTTAACGCAAATACCGCCCGCACTTTTAACCATTTTTGAGGCTTCTTCTATTTCTTTGTCGGTCAAATAACCTGAACCGATAATGACTTTTGTCGGTAGAATTTCGGATATCTCTTTTAAGTCTTCAAAAACCTCCTGATGTTTTTCATTTTTAAAGTAATCTATTTTCATAACAACATCAACTTCGTCTGTGCCGTCAGCTTTTGCTTTTTCCACCATTTTTAATCTTTCTTCATGGGTGCTTGCTCCGGTTGGCTCATCAATCAAAGTGATCACCTTTATATCGCTTTCCTGTAAAAATTTTTTGGCTGCCTGCGTATGTTCCGGAAAAATACAAAGACCGCGAAATTGATACTCAATCGCCTCTTCGCAAATTCTTTGAATCTCCTGCTCAATCGCGCCTTTTTTAAGAAATGTTTGATCTATTATTGAAGAATATTTACTTTTTTGGTTTTGATTTTCCATATTTAATTTTATAATTTAATTTAAAAATAAATTAAATTATAGGTTAATTTTAATTAATTTATAATTTAATTTTTGACACGCTATATTTTTTGGCTGCCAAATATGTGTTTTTAAGTAAAAAAGCAACTGTCAAAGGGCCTATTCCGCCGGGCACCGGAGTTAAAAAAGATGCTTTTACTTCAACGCTTTTTTTATCTACATCGCCAACTGTTTTTTTTCCATGAATAAAGCTAATGCCGGCGTCAATTAAAATTGACTGATTTTTTATTATATCACTTTTTATTAAATTTGGAACTCCGCAAACACTGATAATTATATCCGCACGCTTGGTTTTTTTTGCCAGTTCTTTTTTAGAGCTGTTTTTAATTAAAAAATAATTTATTTTTATATTTTTCTTATTAAAATATTTTTTAAGAGCATGTCCGAATGTTTCCGAATTAACCAGAGCTAAAATTTTTTTATTGTTAAAATATTCCCGGCTAAACCTTGACTCATTATACCTAACAGCACTTTTTAATGCTGAAAAAATTGCTGTTACTAAAACCGGCTCAAAAAAACTGTTTTTAATAAATCCGTCAACATCTTTTTTCGGATTTATTGATTTAATAACTTTATCCGGATTAATTTTTCGGGGCAAGGGAAGCTGAACAACAATTCCGTGAAT
>PWRH01000068.1 GCA_003556525.1 Candidatus Nealsoniibacteriota bacterium | reverse complement strand
TTTTCTTCAACAAAAACTTTTCCTTCTTTTTCGTCCCATCTATAAGAATACTCGGGTGTAATTTCATAGTCGTCGACAAAATCAGCTGCCAAGTTTTCAGGAACCGAATTTCTTAAAAGAACCTTGGGAATCCCATAAAGAGAATAGGCCTGCCTTATTAAGCCTCCGTCCTTATCAAGCCTTTCTTTAATAAGCTCAATGCCCATTTCATCGCCCTCTTTTCTGGTCATTTTAACCTCTTCTCCGCCCTCACAATAAGGATTATCGCAAAGCAAATAAAATTCTTCTTTGTCTTTGTCATATCCTATTTTTGAAGTCGGTAAAAGTTTTAAATTTCTCGATGTCTGACAGCTTGGACAAATAACTCTGTATTTTATCCTCTCGTCAATAACATTGTTTGGTAAATCAATAAGAATAAAAAAATCAATATCTTCCCTGTAGCCGATCAAATCCCTAAAAAACAAAGTGAAATTTATTTGATCCAAATCCCTGGGAAAACCGTCAATAAAAATAGTTTTCTTTTTCCTTTTTTCAATCTCTCTTTTAACCAGAGCTAAAACCAACTCTGTCGGTAAAAGTTTTTTCGTACTTCTGCCCTCCAAAATATCAACCAGCTCATCTATTGAAGACCACCCTCTGTAATTTTTTTCCAAAAAAGCAATTAATTCTTTTTTCTTTTCTTCGTCTTTCAGTTCTTTATCTATATTTCTAATCATATCGCCAATGGAAAAATGATCAATCATTTCCGGATCAATAACTTCTGCAAACATTTTTGAATAAGTTCCTTTGCCTGAATTCTTTTTTCCGAGCAAATAAGCAATGAACGTATTGCCGTTTTTAAAATATTCTCTCAACTCTTTTATTTCTTTGCCTGCCTTTAGTTCAAAATATTTTTTCCTTTCTTCGGGATTATTAAGGTCAAACTTTAAATCTGAATCTGTTTTGGTTTTAAATACTGGGAATTTCATAAAATTTAATTTTTAGTTTATTTATTATTATAAAAATATTTATATCATATTTTTAAAAAATATCCAACGCCTAATTTTAATGGTTTTAAAATTTTTAAATTAATCGGTTGAAAAAATCAAGCTTTTTCCGTCACTTATAATTTTAATATCACCATTAAGGTCGGTCCTCAAGATATTTATATCATATCTTTCTAAAAGGTCCAAAGTTTCTTTGTGGGGATGGCCGTATCTGTTGTTTTTCCCGGCCGAAATAACGGCTATCTCGGGCAAAACCGCGCTAACAAATTCTTCACTCGTTGAAGTTTTACTGCCGTGATGCCCAACCTTTAAAACATCCGAATCCAAAAACATTACTCTGCACAAATAATGATTATTTTCTTGGCAAAAAATTTCTTTTTGAACCAGCTCATTTTCATTTGATTTATAGCCGTCTCCGGTAAATAAAAAACTGGTTTTTTGAAAAACCAAGCGTAAATAAATTGAAGAAAGGTTTGCATCCTTAAATTCTATCCCCTCTAAATTGATAAAAGGATATAAAATATCAATAAAAAAATTTTCTCCCTTGATTTTTTGACCTGCCAAAGAAATTATGATATTTGCATCTGACTTTGAAACAGACTCTTGCCATCTTTCAAAAGCAAGACTGTCTTCAGCCACCCCGTTCCATAATATGTTTTTAACTTGATATCTTTCAATAATATCAATCAATCCGCCAAAATGATCATAATGAGGATGACTCAAAATAACCAAGTCTATTTCTCTTTTCCAAAAAGGAATTTCAGCCAAGAGTTTTTCAAGCATTTTTGAACTCTCTCCGCCGTCAACTAAAATATAGTGACCTTCCGCAGTTTTAATGAGTGCGCCGTCCCCCTGACCTACGTCAAAAAAAATAACTTCTAAAAACTTTGGCCGGCTTAAGTCGTAAACCGCAGCCCAGGCAATAAAGTTAACAAACAAAAGAATAAATAAAACAACAAAAACAAACCTTTTATTTTGTAGTGCCATAATTAAACAAAGAGCCGAGCACATGAAATTAATTTATGCGCTCGGCTCAAGACTTTCGAAAATCTTCACCCGAATTCAACCGGGTGCATAATCTTAGGCCTTTCCCATAATTCGAAACATTTTTGTTCCGCACTTAGGGCAAGTCCCGGTCATTGCTTTTCTCTTTACTCCACCTTTTCCTTTCATTGTTATTTCCTTAGCATCGGAAATTTCCTGCTTTTTTTTACATTTTACGCAATATCCTTCCATGTTTTTAAAAGTATTTAAAATTTAAATTATTAAAACGACCTTTTTCCGGGGCATTAATTATTTATTGCCCAAACCCTGCTTAATTAAGATTAAGTTAAGCATAAACTATTGTCAACCCTATATCCAACCCTATATCCAATCATACTTAGTGTATTACCATTGCGACCGCTATTATTTGACACTAAGTTGTTAAGCTTAAAATTTAAACATCACAAAAAAAGTTGGACATCGCATGTCCAACATATCCCTATTAATATTTAGTGTATTACCATTGCGACCGCTATTATTTGACACTAACTAGTCGCAATGCCAATTGACCTCTTTTGGGTAGCCTATCTTATTTTACAGTTTTCGAAAAAAGGAGAAATTGCTTTTTGGATTTCAAGCAAATATTTCTGAGGATAGGGTTTTACTTTTTCAAATTTGGTATTAATTGTTTTATCCGGCCTGAAGTTTTGCAAATAAAAATTCTTGGCAGGAGAAAGTTGTCTGGCAAGATCGACAATATCTTTCTTTGTATGAATACCCGGCACTACCGTTATTCTGAATTCATAATCAATGCCTGAGTTTTTAATAATTGAAATACTTTTTTTAATTTTAGATAAATCTATTTTTCTTCCGGTTGCTTTTTGATATTTTTTATCTTCTAAAGAATTTTTAATATCCATGGCAAAATAATCAACCAAATTTTTAGCTATCAATTTTTTTAGTGTTTCCGGGTTGGAGCCATTAGTATCAATCTTTACAAAATAGCCCATTTTCTTTATTTTTTGGCAAAAATCAATCAATTTTTTATTGACCGTAGGCTCTCCTCCGCAAACAACAACCCCTTCAATAAGCTTTTTTCTATCTTTTAAAAAATTAAAAAACTCTTCTTCTGAAATTAAGTTTAATTTGTTCTTTTTTTCCAAAACCAATTCTTTTGCATAGCACCAAGGACACTCAAAATTACAGCCCACCAAAAAAACGGTTGCCCCTATTTTCAAGGGATAGTCTATTAAGGTAATTTTTTGCAAACCGCCTATTTTTATCATTTAGATAAACTTGCTTTTGGCAACTTATACTCTTTTCTGTCTTTAAATTCTTCTTGTTTGCCCGTATTCCATTGCTGAACGGGTCTGAGATAGCCCACTACCCTTGAATAAACTTCGCAAGGTTGTTTTATGGTACATTGAGGGCAATAAAAATGCTCCCCTGAGATATAACCATGACTCGGACAAATTGAAAAAGTCGGAGTTAAGGTAATATAGGGAAGATGAAAATTTTCAAAAACTTTTTTAATTAGTTTTTTTACATTGTCAATTTCATTAATTTGCTCACCCAAAAAAAGATGCAAAACCGTACCACCGTTATAAGAAGCCTGAAGCTTGTCTTGAAGCTTTAGAGCCTCAAAAGAGTCTTGCGTATAATCAACCGGAAGGTGGCTTGAATTGGTATAATAAGGAATTTTCTTTGTTCCCGAAGTAATAATGTCGGGATATTTCTCTCTGTCTTTTAGGGCAAGTCTGTAGGCGGTTGACTCTGCCGGAGTAGCTTCAAGATTATAAATATTCGATGTTTCTTCCTGATACTTTACCAATCTTTTTCTCATAAAATTCAAAACTTCCAAAGAAAACTTAACGCCTTCTTTGGAGGCAATGTCTTTGCCGATAAAGTTTAGAAGGGCCTCATTCATACCAACCAAACCAATAGTGGCAAAATGATTGGCATAATAACTTCCCCTGGCTTTTTTAATATCTGACAAATAAAACCTTGAATAAGGATAAAGGCCTTTTGAAATAAAATTCTCAATTGTTTTTCTTTTTATCTCCAAGCTCTCTTTTGCCAAATCCATTACATTTGCCAGTCTTTCAAAAAAGTCTTTTTTTGTTTTTGAAAGATAGCCAATCCTGGGCAAATTGATTGTTACAACACCGATACTGCCTGTCTTCGCTCCTGCTCCAAACAGCCCTCCTCCGCCTCTGTTGTGAAGTTCATTTAATTCAAGTCTAAGCCTGCAGCACATTGACTTCACATCGTCGGGCCTCATATCGGAATTTACATAGTTTGAAAAATAATTTATTCCATATTTGGCTGAAGCTTCAAATATTCCGTTAAAAGCGGGCTCATCCCAAGGAAAGTCTTTTGTAATATTTATCGTGGGAATCGGAAAAGTAAAAACTCTTTTTTTGGCATCTCCCTCCAAATAAACCTCATAAAGAGCTTTGTTAAAAACCTTCATTTCTTCCTCAAATTCTCCGTAAGTTTCTTTTTGTGGTTTACCACCGATAATTACGGGCTGATTTTTAAAAACAGAAGAAGGTCTTAAGTCAAGCGTAATATTGGAAAAAGGGTTTTGAAACCCTACCCTGGTAGAGACAGACATATTAAACATAAATTCCTGAAGCGCTTGCTTGACTTGCTGATAATTCAAATTGTCATAACGAATAAAAGGAGCCAACAATGTGTCAAAATTGGAAAAAGCAACCGCTCCGGCAACTTCTCCTTGAATTGTAAATATAAAATTAACTATTTGACCCAAAGCGGAACGAAAATGTTTTGGTGGGCTTGATTCAACTTTTCCGGAAACACCGCAAAAACCTTTCAATAAAAAATCATACAAATCCCAGCCTGCACAATAGACTCCAAGTGTATCCAAGTTGTGCAAATGAAAATCACCGGACTCATTCGCCTGCCTGACCTCTTTAGGATAGATTTTATTAAGCCAATATTTTTTTACAACATAAGAAACTCCGTAATGATTTAGTCCTTGAAGGGAAAAAGCCATATTGGCATTTTCCTGCACTTCCCAGTCAAGCTTTCCCAAATATTGGTCTATTTTTTCAACAGCTTCTTCGGAAATCGCCACTGCCTCTCTAATTCTTCTTCTTTGTTCACGATAAAGAATATAGGCTTTTGAGGCCTCAAACAAATCTTCCAAAATCAAAACTTCCTCAACAATGTCTTGAACCTGTTCAACGCTCGGTATTTCGTCTTTTCTGAATCTTCTGTTTAAAATATCAATTACTTTGTCGGAAACCTTTCTTGAACATTCTCCATCGCCTTGACCGGAAGCTGTCACAGCCCTTAAAACCGCCTTGGTTATTCTTGATTCGTCAAAATCAACAATTGTCCCGTCTCTTTTTTTAATTTTTTTAATATTGTTTTTGGCCATGTTTAAAAAATTAAAGCAAACATTGTTATATCTTATCTCAAAGCAAAACAAGGGTCAACTTACCTTAAAAAAAGGCCTTTTTCCACAGATTTTTTGCAATAAAAAAACGGAAATTTTGTTCCGTTTTTTAAAATAAATTATTTTGACTTTTCAATTGCGCTGTAAGGGCAAACCTTTTCTCCTCCGCACTTTTCAAGCTTATCCGAATCCACAACTTCAGCCTTGCCGTCATCTTTTAATTCCGTTGCCCCAAAACATTCGCTAACGCAAAGCCCACAACCAATACATTTGTCTTTATTGATTTTATATTCCATTTTATTTTTTTTAAAATAATATTAATGACCTTTTGGTTTTACACAAAAAAACCTATTGTTTCAAAAATTAAAAAATATAATCCATTTTAACTATCTTATCATAACTTAATAAATCCGCAAAAAATATTGCCAAATTTTCGGGCTGATATATAATAAATTAATATGCCTTTAGCAAACCTTTTTAAAATCGAAAAAGAGGAAAAAGAAGATGCGGTAAAAAAGTTGGTCCAAAAATCATATCCGGGATCAAATTTTTATATAATGATTGTTTTAGCTTCCTTAATAGCCGCTATTGGGCTGATTATCAATAACTTGACTATTATTATCGGTAGCATGCTTGTTGCACCCCTACTCTACCCGATTATATTTTTTGGCATGAGCATTGTCTTGCATGATTTTAATATTATTAAAAGAACCGCTTTAATAATCGCTAAAATATTTTTATTGGGAATATTAATCGGTTTTTTCTCAGCTCTTCTTTTTAGTCCTTTTTTAGAAAAAGAAAAAACAGGAGTTTTTGGAGATTCTGCTATTTTGCCTCTTTTCTACGTAGCAATCAGTTCCGGGTTGGCAGCCAGCTTTTCCATAACCAGAAAACAGATGGAAGAGTTTTTGCCCGGAGTTGCGGTAAGTATCGCTTTATTACCGCCCTTAATTAATATTGGCGTAAGTCTGGGGTCCGGACATATCTATCAGTCAATTTTTTCACTACAAGTTTTTTTAATCAATACTTTTGGAATAATTTTTGCCAGTATTATTGTCTTTTCTCTAATGGGTTTTGACGGCCAAAAAAAGATTGCCGACGAAACAATAAAGGAAGAAAAAAAGTGCCTCAAAAAAGGGTCTGCCGAATTCACGGAAAAAAAATAATTTTTATCTCAATTTTTATCTCTATATTAAAATCTTAATATCCGCCTCTTCTCTAAGATTTTTAATTATTTCCGAAATAGGCTGATTTATTTTTTCATGCTCAATCTGTAAACGAATCTGGGGCTCTATTTCCTCGAATTTTAAATCGGGGTTTTGAGGAACTATTTCATTTTCATAAAAATTTCTGGCCTCTTCTTCCGTAACCGTTATCTCATTTTTCTCTTTAATAAAATTAAAATATCTCTCTATTACGTTTTGCCTTTCAAGGTCTTTGCGTAAGTGGTCCAGGGTAATGCCTGTTTTTTCAAGAGCTTCATTTAATTTTTCTTCACCTCCAACCTGGCTGACAATTGCCAAGTATTGAGTATCAACTTCTTCTTTAGTCATGGTAATACCTTGGTTTTCCGCATCTTGAAATAAAAGAATGCTGTTTATTATTTGATTTAATGCCTCAAGCTCAATGTTTTTATCTTCCTTGCTTAAAGGAACTTTTCTAATGGTTGCGATCTGATTCATATAAGAATCAAGTTCGCTTCTGGCTATTTTTTCATTGTTAACCGAGGCGATAATTTCGGAATTATCGATATTTTTTTTATCTGACATAATAATATTTATTTTTTATTTTTTTAAAACTTATACCGACTCTAGTTTTCAGCCTATCTTTTTTTCAACGGTCTTGTCAAATTATAAATAAAAAAACAGCCTGTTTTAATTAAAACAGGCTGTTTTTAATTCTTAAGGCTCTAAAATTCCCTCTGTTTCACCGTTAATCGAAATAACCACATCATTAACAGTGTCAAATTGAGTCAATGTTGTGCTTATTTGACTTCTAATCATTGTTACCCAGGCAGACCCGGCCACCCCTTCTTGCAGTTCTTCATTAAAATCAACAAAGGCGATGTTGTTTTCAATTCTGATATCTTGAAGTTCTGTTCCTTCATTTATTGCGGTTGAATACCCCTGTTCTTCTTCGTCCGGCATAGGCCCTTTGAGTAGCTCTTCCATTGCCGCTCTTGCTGTTTCAACAGTATATGGAACAGGCCTTACAACCTCGGCCAAAGATTCCTGGCCATCAATAACTCTAACAAAATAAACACTAATATCGATCATTTCCAATTCATCGGGCATGGCTTCTTCTATCATCTCGCCTTTAATTTCATCAAAAGCCTGGTCGGTTATAGCACTTACAACCTCTCCTTCTTCAACCACAACCTCTATCATATGAGGCGTAATTACTTGGGCCAACATTTGATCAGATCTGTCGCCATAACCTGCCGCTCTTGAGTCAAAAGCAAAAACAAAAGAGTATATCTTTCCTGCCAATAGTTCGTTTTCAGAAACAAACTCCAAATTAAATCCATCGAAAAGATATGTTGGAGAGTTGTTCAATATCCAATTTTCAGCAATTTCTCTTGATTCTTCAGCTGTAAAAATCTCCCGGTCAACAACAGGCTCTTGTCTTGAGCCAAAAAACACCAAGGCTAAAACAACAACAAGGATAACCGCAATTATAATAATATTTTTTTTATCCATAATTATTTTTTAATTTAATATTTATTATTTTTTATCGACCTTTTTAAATTTCTTTTATGGTGTTTTTAATAGTGTTTATTTTCTCTTCCGGAAAATCAGGCCGATAATACAGTCTCGGCACTCTTGAGTATCTGAGCCTTGAGCCGTCTTCTTTGAAAATATGAACTACATCCCCTTTCTCTATTTTATCCAAGCGGGTAATAATTACTCCGCTATCCAAATAATCATAAGGATCTTCAACCTTAAACAGATTATTCTCCGAAATATAATCAAAGTCTCTTATTATTTCTTTTAGGGAAAGATTCGTATAGAAAGGAATAAGAGCCATTTCATGTTCAATTATAACAATCTCATTTTTAAAAATAAAGTCATAGCCCGGACCAATCACTTCAAATAAAAAATCAGGCTCCTCTGTCTTTAAGGCTCTTCCTGAAATAGCCAAATCAACCCTTTTTTCCGAAAGAAGATTAAGGCTTTCTTTAGTTGAGCCTGTTTTAACAGTCACTACCCCAGGAATATCTTTTAGTTGTTCAAGCATATAATAAAATGTCGGGCAGGCTGCAATTTTAATTTGTAAGTCAAAATCAGCTTCATTTTCCAAAAAAAGTTCGGAGTCAGCCCTTAGTAGCGCTATTAGATTGGCCTCATCGGTTTTAAAAACTTCTGCCACAAAAATAAAGCCTATAATTAATAGAAATAAAATAAATAAACTGATAATTTTTCTTTTTTTCATAATAAGCCTAAGCTCCGATTAAATAATAAAAAGCGAGATAAAATAAAATAATTGCTCCGGCAAAAGTAACCCAGGTAATCATTTTTGAGTCGGCAATCCAAATTTTTTTAGTTAAAACAGCGCCTGTAAAAATAATAAGCTCTATTAACATATAAAAGGAAAGATACAATAAAATATAAAGAATATAGCTGGTACTCGAAACACCGGCCTCCACTAAAATGCCGGCAAAAGCAAGTGGAATTCCAATAGAACAGGGCAGTTCCACCAAAGTAATAATTATCGCAAAAAAAATAATACTGCTAATTAAAAGATAAGGTTTTTGGTCCGGCTCTTCAAAGGCTTGCTTCAGCTTAAAGGTTGCTTTTCGGGCTATTTTGGAACCGGATGCTTTACAGGTCGGACCATATTTGAAAAACCTGTAAAATTCTTTGAAAAAATAAATACCTCCGCCAAGAGCAGTTAAGCCAATAATAATTCTCAGTATTTCCAACTGACCTACCAAAACTTCAAAAAGTCTGCCCCAAATAAAAACCAATAATCCGTAAATTAAAACTGCGGTGAATATAAAAAGCCCACCGTAAAAAAATATTTTTTTCTTGGAATCAAACACAAATACAATTGAAAGAACCAAAATCAAAGCACCTATTGAGCAAATATTAAAACCGTCTATCGATCCCAATGCTATGGTAATAACAGGCAAAGACCAGTTAGCCATATCAATCTCTATGTTTGTAAAAGGTATTTTTTGAATGCAACAATCCACATCAACTAATTCGCCCTGAATAGCGCCCATAATTTCTTTTTCGGAATTCGAAGTAAAACTGCCAATTTGCAATAAAGTGCCATTAATAAAAATAGTTGGGGCCATTCCTACTTGATAATCTTCTATTTCATACTTGGCCGCAATTTCATTTAATTTTTTAGTATCGGTTATCGGGTAAACTATCAGCTCCAATTGAGGATAATCATTTTTTTGCTCTATAATAAATTCTTCCGCATTTTTACAATCTCGACAAAGAGGGTCGGTAAAAAAATAAATCAATATTTCTTCTTGATTACTGCCTTCTTCTGCAAAAACAAAACCGGCCAAAGAAAAAAACAAAACAAACAATACTAAAAATATTTTTATCCTACCTTTAGTCATTTTAATATTTACAGCCGACAGCTTCTCCAATAGCTTCAAGGCTCCTCGGCCCCTGATAAAGGTTTCCCCTTATTTGTATTTCTGGAACATAACTGTCTTTCATTTCTTCAATACACCTGTCGCGCTCTAAGGAGCACTCAACATATATCGGCTCTATTATTTCATGCCCGCCAAAATTATTTACCAAAGAAACACAAGCAGGGCAAGTTTTGGAGCCGTAAATAACAATACCTGCCCGGGCCAAGCAATTAACAAATTGAACCATTTTTTTATCACCATTAACTTCATTTGAAAAATCGTTTATTTCTTCGTTTTCGCCTATATCGTTGTTGTTGTTATTATTATCGTTATTATTATTTTCACCCTCTTCATCTTGCGGTTTTTCAGTATTATTATTTATCTCTTGATTATTATTAAGGTATTTCTCATTTATGGGCTCAGACTCCTCCCTTTCCAAAAAAACCAGCCCTAAAAAAATTAACGCTATTGTAATTAATATTATCCCTGTTATTAATAATTTTTTGTTCATATTTTTTAATTTATTATCTCTGCCATATTTTAGCATAAAAATTATTTATGGCAAAAATTAAAAAAAACCGCCCCTTATTGGGGCGAATTTATTTATTGGTAAAAAAATAAAAATTAAAATATTTGTCACTGGCTGTTAGGGCGAATAAAACTAAAAAAACCGAAAAAAATAATCCCTGATAAATCAACTTTTTTTTACTATCGGGCATATACTGCCAAAAAGCCTGCCAAAAAATTTCCCTTGAGTCATTCCAGTCAACTTCGGGAAATTTAAGGCCAAAATTATCTCTGCTTAAAAAAATAATTGAATCAATACTCTCTATCTCTCCGGTAAAAAATAAGGCCACTTCTTCATTTTCAAATCTTGTTTCTTGTCTTCCCGGATAATTTATCCAAATATGAGTAGGAGAAAAAAATAGCTGATAAGGAATATTGAATGATTCAAAAATAGAAGCAATTAAAATAAAACGCGCCTTGCAATCACCCTTTTCTTTTTTTAAAACCTCCTCTACTGTCGGAAAATACCATGGCATATTGTATACTTGCCAGTCATGACTATAGCTAATTTTTTTAAAAACAAACTCTTCAATTTCAAAAGGGTCTTCGCCTAAAGAATGCTTTTCAATAAAAAAGCTTAATTTTTCCGAACTGGGATCTGTTTGTTGGTAAACAAAACGATAAACACTTTTGGTGAGGTCAAGCGGCCAAGGATAGCAAACATAAAAAACCCAAGTAAAGAAAAAAATAACGGCACAAAATATCAATCTTTTCCTGTTTTTCAATTTTATCACCTCTCTTTTTAATGAACTCTTAAGATTATACAATTTTTATAAAATAATGCAACAGTTAATTTACGATTTTTTTAAAAAAAGATATAATTGAAATATATGCTTTCAAAAATAATTCAATTTAAATTGTGGCAGCTTTTTTTATATGAGCTGGCAATAATATCTTTGGGAATAGTTATTGGTGCCTATTGGTCTGAATTTTTTTGGAAAATTATCCCCCTTCTTTTAACCATTTTTATTGTAGCCGGATTTTATATAATTAAAATAGCCCTAAAGCAGCTTAAATAAAAACCATAAAACCGTCTTTTTGGACGGTCTTATAGTTTCAGGTAGCTAAAATTTTTTATATTTTAAACTTATCAGCAAACTGTCCAATAATGGGAAGTTGTTTTTTCTTACCCTGAACTACATTGATTATTCCGATAATTGCTAAAATAACACAGCCGATCCAAGCAAAAAACCCGGCTATCCAGCCAATAATAGGAAACCAGGCTATTAAAGAAATTGCAACAGCGGTCACAAGAAGAACTATTCCCTGCTTTACATGATATTTCACAAAATCATCATTCCTCGATGTCATTAAAGGAATTATTAAAAGAATTCCGAGGTAACTTAAAATTGCAATCATATTGACACTCGAAGAATCTTTTTTTTCCTGAGAAGCTTCACTTGTAATAGCCTCCCCTTGAGTTTTATTTTCTTCTTCCATAAAAATATTATATTTTTTATTTTTTAAGGCGACCTTTTTCAATTTAATAATAGCACAATAAATTAAAAAATAAACCTGAAACTATCTTTTCAGTTTATAAAAAAATAATCTTTATAAGATAAATTACTGCCAAGTGGATTGGGTAAAAGAAATAAAAAAAACTTCCGGGTAAGTTAATTTCAAAACGAGGCTTTAAGATTATTAAAAAAGATAAAATTGAAAAAATTTG
>PWRH01000016.1 GCA_003556525.1 Candidatus Nealsoniibacteriota bacterium | reverse complement strand
CAGGTTTTTAATAAATTTTTCTCTTTTCATTGGTTTATTTGAATAATTACGGTTCTATTTTTGGGCCCATCAAGTTCAAATAAAAAAATTTGCTGCCAGGTTCCTCTTAAAATTTTTTTATTTTTAAAAGGCAATGTTTTTCCCTGACCGAGAAGTCCGGAAAGAATATGGGAATCAGCATTATTATCAATTAAGTCGTGCTCAAAATTAAATCCGGAAACCAGTTTTTTGGCAAAATCAAGCCAATCTTTTTTTAACCCTCTTTCATTTTCGGTTAAAATAATTGCTGCTGTGGAATGAGGAAGAAAAACAAAAACCGACCCGTTGTTAATTTCCGATTTTAAAACTAAATCTTCGATCTTATCGGTAATATCAACCAATTGATATCTTTCTTTGGTTGAAATATTAAATTGATAAATCATTTTTTTGAATTTTTAACAAAAATTAAGGGAAAAATTATATCACTTAAACAACATGGAATCACTACAGCCAATAAAACAACAAAAAACGCACCGATAAAATAAAAAATCTCAAAAGTTACGCTAAAAACTATTACGTAAAACAAGCTGGCAAAAACAGAAAGAAAAACATGGATAAAATGGGGAATTTTTGTTTTTTTTGTCGCTATACCCAAAAGGCTTCCCAAAAAAGCGAAAAATAATGTCTGAGAAGTTTCTTCAACCAATGGAAGGTGAAAATGAAGATCCACCCCTAAAACCACTCCGCCCAAATAAGGAAAAATAATATCACTTAAGCTACCAATAATTATTGCCCCCAAAACACCTATTAAAAAAGCCTGAGCTATTTTTGGCTTATATTTATAGAAAAGAGCTCCGGTTACCATTGCCGAGACAATCAAATGCAAAAAGTGAAAAATATGAAAAACCTCTTTATCGATTTCTTTTTTTAAAAAATATTCAATAAAAAGAACCGCAAAAATTGAAATAAGTACTGCCAGTGCGGTGAAAGGGATATGATTTTTAATTTCTTTTATTATTCTTGTTTTCATTTTTGTTGAAGCTCTTCGGCCGGAGTTTCAAGTTCAACTTGAATATGATGAACCGAAGGCACTTTTTCTTTAATGTTGGCTTTTATTTTATCGATTAATTTTTCAATTTCTTCGGTCATTAAATCATTACGAACATGAATCTCCAAATTAACAAGCAAGCGATTGGAACCGATAACTATTGCTTTTAAGTCCAAAACTTCTTCAACCTCCTCAAATTCCAAAGCGGTTTTTTTTATTTCTTCTTTAGTTTCTTTAGAAACGCTTACGCCAATAATAAAATCTCTAATATTTCTCAAAAGCAAAACCGAGAAAGCAGCCATTAACATTCCGATAATTATAGCGCCCAGCCCGTCAAACCAAAGATAGCCGGTATATTGAAAAAGAATCAGGGAAATTAACCCAAAAAGTGCGGCCAAAACACCCATTATGTCCAGGGTAAAAGTAAGTTTGGTTTCCAAAAAAGTAGAATCTGAAAAAGCTTTTCTTATTTTCCAAAAAGGTTTACCCGACAAAATTCTTCTTGCCCCCAAAGAGAATGAATAGCTATTGGTTAGGACAGATATACTAAGAACAATATAGGCAAGAAAAATATGGCTTATCGGTTCGGGATAAATAAGTCTTTGCAATCCAAAATAAAAAGAAATTCCTGCCAATAGTAAAAACATAACCAATGTTGAAAAAAGAGACCAAATATAAAGCTCGCGACCATAACCAAAGGGATGTTTTTCATTGGGCAGTCTTTTTGAGCGCTTCATGCCGATATAGATTAGAGTATCAACAATTAGATCGGAAATACCCTGAAATGTTTCGGCAAGCATAACTACACTGCCGGTAAAAAGAGCTGTAAAGGCGTTTAAAAAAATATCAATAATATCGACCTTAAAAGAAGTAACAACAACTTTCTCATCGGAAAAAGGTGGTTTTTGTCCTTGATTCAAAGATGATTCTTTTTTTTCCATTAAAGCTCTTGGTCTTTAATAAAATTATCAACTGAACGGTCGTAAGTTTTTTCAGCATTCGGGGAAAAATAACATCCGGGCAATTCTTTTTTTGCCCGATGGTGCCTTATGCACTTACAACACAATCCTTTTCTTGGACAATTAGGGTAACTGCAAGGACAGTCTTTTAAATTTTCGTCTCGAGTGCATTCCATAGCTTAAAACACTTTATATTATATAGAATTATTATCATTTTTCAATTTAACGAAAAGAGTGTTGCCTTTTGTTTTTACTATAATAACTTTTGTTTTTTCCAAAATCGGCTGACTGGTAATACTTTTAGCTTGCCAAATTTCACCTCTTAAAAAAACCTGGCCCAAAGGATCAATTTTTTTAATTACTTCCGCCTCCAAGCCGATTAAAGATTCTATACCTGTTTTTGGTTTTTGTTTAATCGATATTATCACTCCCCTGGTAATAATTCCAAAGAGTATTGCCATGGCAACAATTACCCCTAAAACAAACATAGTTACTGCATCAAAAAGGCCCGGGCTTAACAGTGGTTCATTTTCAAAGGTAAAAATTCCAAAAACAAGGGCAAATATACCTAAAATACCAAAAACTCCAAAACCGGGTTCAATCATTTCCAAAAATAAAAAAACAAGTCCTAAAATAAGAAAAACAATCCCCAAAACACTAAAACTGATAATTCCTATACCCCAAAGCCCGATTAAAAGTAAAACTAAACCCAAAATTCCGCTTATTTCAAAATCTCCTGTTCGAAAAGCAAAAACCAGGCCCAATCCTCCCAGAGTTAAAAAGAGAGAAACAAGATAAGGGTGAGAAAGAAGGTTAAAAAATTTTTCAATTAGGCTCGGTTGAACTTTTATTATTTGAGGGCTAACAATATTAAGCTTTAAAAAAATATCTTCCAAGCTTTCCGCAGTTCCGTCAATCACTTCGCCTCTTTCTTTTGCCTCTTTTCCGGTTAGGGTTAGGTTGTTTCTAACAAAGCTTTCAGCCACCTCCAGGTTTCTTCCTTTTCTTTGGGCCAGGCCTTTTATCCAGGAAACCATAGCCTCAATGGCTTTATTTTCTTCCTCAGAACTAAAGCCAAAAAGGTCTTGAGGCTCACAAGCTCCAATAGATGCTGTTGGGTGAACAAAAGCATAGTCTG
>PWRH01000027.1 GCA_003556525.1 Candidatus Nealsoniibacteriota bacterium | reverse complement strand
CTATTGAACAGGTTGGCCTAATGGATGAAAAAATATTTTATTCTCCGGAGGATGTTGATTATTGTTTGAGGATATGGTTGTCCGGCTATAGGGTTGTTTATTGTCCGGCTTCCGAAGTTATTCATTATACACAGAGAATTTCTTACAGAAATAAAAAAATAGCACTTAAACACATTCAAGGGCTTTTTTATTATTTTAGAAAATATTGTTATTGTTTTTCAAGAAAAAGGATTTACGAAAAAATCAGCAAAGCAATTGGCCAGCCATATCCGCTTAAATAAAATTAATCTAAAATTTATAGAAGAAAGTTTTTTTTGGAAAGAATGCTTGGAAAAACTTTTGAGATTTATAAAAATATATAAATTTTTATTTTTAATATAGTATGGGTTTATATTTTGTAATAATCGTATCAATGTGATACGATTAGGGCATATAAATGATACGATAATGATTAAACTTAACTTAAAAGAAAATAAAATTATATCTTTGTTTTTACAGATAGGAGAGATGAGTTCGTCTGATGTTCATAAGAAAATGGCTGAGGCCGGAGAGGTGTTTTCTCTTGTAACCGTAAAGAGGGCGCTTACTATTATGGTAGAAAAGGGGCTTTTAATGCGTAAGGGTTTTGGTCGCGCTACTTTGTATAGAGTAACCTCTCTTGGTCGAATTTTTTTCGAAGTTGATGCTCGTTCTTATATTGCCATTGAGCCTGATAAAAGATATGGCTTAAAGGGTTATAATTTTGAGCTGTTGAAAGCTTTGCCTCGGGAAATTTTTACTAACAGCGAATTGAAGTCTTTAGAGCAGGCGACAGATGATTATAAAAAAAAGACTAAGGAATTATCTCCGACAATTCATAAAAAAGAGCTTGAACGCCTTATTGTTGAGTTGTCTTGGAAGTCTTCCCGTATTGAAGGCAACACCTATACTCTTCTTGATACTGAAAAACTTATTTTAGAAAATATGCCGGCTCAAGGCAAAACAAAAGAAGAAACACAAATGATTCTTAACCACAAGAACGCCTTTTCTTTTGCCCGTGAAAATAAAAATTTGTTTAAAAGCCTAACAAAAGCCAACTTGAGTCAAATGCATTCTTTATTGATTCAAGGCTTAAATGTGAGCAAGGGCCTGAGGAAACATCCGGTTGGGGTTTCCGGGTCTATTTACCGTCCGCTTGATAATATTTATCAAATTACTGAAGCAATAGAGGATCTTTGTTTTTTAGTCAATAAAATGAAAAGCATTTATGCTAAGTCGATAATAGCGCTTTTGGGAATAAACTATATTCAGCCGTTTGATGATGGTAATAAAAGAACGAGCCGTCTTATGGCCGATGCCTTACTTTTGGCTTATGGGCTGGTACCTCTTTCTTATCGCAGTGTTGACGAAAAAGAATATCGCGATGCTGTTTTAGTTTTTTACGAACTGAATTCTCTTATTCCTTTTAAGAAAATTTTTATTGAGCAGTATGAATTTGCTGCCAGAAATTATGCTGTTTGAATGGGGGAAATATTGAAAGAATAAAAATAATTTATATAAAAATTATTATGCTAATTAGTTAAAACATAAGACAAGATGAGGGATAAAAATATTTTTTTAAAAATTATTTTGTTTTTGGGCGATGTTGTTGTTATATATTCTTCGTTGCTTTTGACTTTGGCTTTAAGGTATGGCGATTTTTCTTTTTTGCCCGGACCCCAAACAAAGATTTTTCTTTTTCACTTTTCTTTTATTTCCGTTTTTTGGATTTTGACTCTTTATTTGCTTGATTTTTATCAAGTTCCTCCCTTGAAAAAAGTTTTTGATTTTTTTAGGAATTTGTTGATTTTTGTTTTTTTGGCAGGATCTTTGGGAACCTTATATTTTTATTTAAGACCCGATATTTTAATTGCGCCTAAAATTATTCTTTTTTTGCATGTTGTATTTTCAGCCTTGTTTCTTTATTTATGGCGTTATTTATTTAGCCTTATTTTAAGACATCAAAACTTCAGGGAAAAAATAGTTGTTATCGGCTTTAGGCCCGGACTGGAAGAATTGGCAGATGAAGCAGTTTTAAATAAACTGGGCTATCAGATTTTGGCTTTTTTCAGCCCCAGCCCTATTTTTTTGGAAAAACTTTCGTCTTTTGAGAGCTTGGCAAAGCACGGGATTTTTTCCGATATTAATAGGCTTAAGGAAATAATAGAAAAAGAAAAAGCGGAGCTGGTTGTTTTTCCGCGTTTTTTGGCTCAGAACGAGCAGATAATTGAGCAGATTTTTTTGAACTTGCCGCTTAACTTGAACTATGTCAGTTTTGCAGATTTTTATGAAAATATTTCAAGTAAAGTGGCGATCGATGCTGTTAATGAAGCTTGGTTTTTGGAAAATCTTTCAAGGGCTGAGAAAAAAGCCGAACAAACAATAAAAAGAATTTTCGACATAATTTTTTCTTTTATTGGTTTTTTAATTTTTTTGTTTTTGCTTCCCTTTATTGCTTTACTTATTAAGATTGATTCTTCCGGCCCGATTTTTTATAATCAAAAAAGGGTTGGTAAAAACGGGCAAATTTTTATTATTCATAAATTGAGGACTATGGAAGAAAAAGCTGAAAAAGACGGACCGCAATGGGCAAAGCCCAATGATCCGAGAATTACTCGGGTAGGCAGAGTTTTGAGAAAAACTTATCTTGACGAGTTTCCTCAATTTTATAATATTTTAAGAGGTGATATTTCTTTTGTCGGGCCAAGGCCGGAAAGGCCTGAGTTTGTTGAAAGGTTGAAGCAGGAAATTCCTTATTATGATTTGAGGCACTTAATAAAGCCGGGATTTACGGGCTGGGCCCAGATTAATTATCGCTACGGTGCTTCGATAGAAGAAACAAAAGAAAAACTGAAATACGATTTTTATTATATTAAAAACAGGAATTTCTTTTTGGACTTGGGAATTATTTTAAAAACTATCCGTATTATTTTAAATTAATGATTTTTTTTAAAACATTGCAACAGCTTTTATTGCCCGGAACATTTACTTTTATTTTGATTATTATTGGACTGCTTTTGCTTTTGAAGAAAAGAAAAAAAAGAGTGGGTAAGATTTTTATTGCCATGGGGCTGTTGCTTTATTATCTTTTTTCAACTACAATTGTCAGTAATTTCTTGATTGCTCCTTTGGAAGAAGGGTATTCTTATTTGAGGATTCAAGACATGGATATGGCGGATAAGGCAGTTCTTCTTTTAGGCGGAAGAGAGGCTGACATTTTAAGGG
>PWRH01000036.1 GCA_003556525.1 Candidatus Nealsoniibacteriota bacterium | reverse complement strand
CATCTCCCCACTAACTTTTAGCTTTTTCTATTAATCCAATAAAAAAGTGGGGAGCGAGGCGCTTCGGATAAAAACTATTTATATCCTACTCCCTTTCGGGATAGTCTCTGAACCTTCCAGGCATATGTTTAATATCTGGCTTGGCTGCGGATTACCATACTGATTAAAGTTTAGGCTTCCCGCAATTCACCTCGTTTTTCAACCCCGATTTCTCGAGGAAGCTGCAATATTACTCACAGGCACCCGCGCTACCATTGCGCCACCGCGGAATATAAAATATTAATTATTATTTAATTTTTAATGAATCTTTTTTCAGTTAATTACTTACGCTGCTCAGCTTAATCAATAAATAAATTTATTGTTAATAATATAAATAATTATACTTAAAAATTTGAATTAATCAACTCTTTAGTATCCTTTCAGTTTTTTCAAGGAATCGTGTTCTCTTATTTTTTCGAGTGCTTTAGCCTCGATTTGACGGATTCTTTCTCTGGTTACCTGAAATTCATTGCCAACTTCTTCGAGGGTATGGGTAATACCGTCTTGAAGACCGAACCTCATTGATAAAATTTTCTGCTCTCTTTCGGTTAGGTCAACCAAAATTTCCGCCAACCTGTCTTTTAATAGTGTTCGGGCTGCTCCCAAAAAAGGTGAGATTGATTTTTCGTCTTCGATAAACTCAGCTAAAACAGAATCTTTTTCGTCTTCTCCAACCGGTGTTTCCAAAGAAACGATATCACGGGAAATTTTTTGAATATGATGAACTTTTTCAACCTCAACTCCCATTTCAGCTGCAATTTCTTCGGGCAATGGCTCTCTGTTTAAATCTTGAAGTAATCTGCGCCTTACTTGGGTATATTTTGAAATTGTTTCCACCATATGAACCGGAATCCTGATTGTTCTCGCCTGATCAGCCAAAGCTCGAGTAATTGCCTGTCTTATCCACCAGGTGGCATAAGTTGAAAACTTGTAGCCTTTTCGCCAATCGAATTTTTCCACTGCCCTAAACAAACCCAGGTTGCCTTCTTGAATTAAGTCGAGCAAAGTTAAATTAGGACTTCTGCCAATATATTTTTTAGCTATAGAAACAACCAAACGCAAATTGGCTTTGGCTAATTTTCTTTTGGCTTCTTCATCGCCTTTTTCAATTCTTTTTGACAATTCTTTTTCCTCGGCAGCCGTAACAAAAGAGACCTTTCCAATCTCTTTAAGATACATTTGAATAGAGTCAATGTTTTCGGTTATTTTTTTACCTTTTTTAACCTTTTCTTCAACAGAAATCAGCTCTCTTACCTCTTTAACCTCAACCCCTTCACCTTCAAAGCTGGCAAAAAGATCTTCAAGCCCTTTTAGGTCTTTTTCAATACTTGGAAAATAATAAAGAATCTCGGAATAAGTAACAAAGCCCCTTTCCTTTCCTTTTTTAATTAATTTTTCTATTGCTTCTGAATTGAAAACTTTTGTCTTTTTGGAATCAGCTGTTTTTTTTACTTTCTTTTTTAAAGGCTTCTCTTTTTTAAGAGGTTTTTTTAAGACAACACTTTTCTTTTTTTTGGGCTTACTTTCTTTTAAAGCGGTTTTTTTTATTTTTGACGGTTTTTTTTCTTTGGTTTTTTTTGAAACCGGTTTTTTTTCTTTTGCCTTGCTTTTAGAAAGAGTTTTTGTTTTTTTATTTTTTAAATTTGACATTTTTCTTGTACCAGCTTATTAAATTTTTTAGTTAATTCTTCGATTTTTTTAGAATCTTTTTCTTCCTCTGCCTTTTTAATTTCCCAGGAAATCTGATCAAGCCTATTTTTAATTTCTATCATTAAAATCTCTCTTAAGCAATAGTATAATTCGGATTCCATTTCTTTTTCTTCCACCTCCTCAATCTCGGACTTTAAGGCAAGCTTATTGAAAGTGTCTATATCTTCTTTATTGAAAAAGTCAGTGTTAATTCTACCCCCTTCTTTTAGCTTTGTTTTTATTTGAATCAAAATGTTTTTAATCGGCTCGGAAACTTTTTCCAGCTTCTCCTCCTCAACAATCTTAATCAATTCAGGCGACTTTATAATTAATAAAGCAAGCCGTTCTTCAAGCAGCTCTTTGCGTGATTTCGGGGTTATTATTTCGGTCTTTTTTTTGGGCTCCATTATCTCGGAGTCGGAAACTTTAATTTTTCTCATCTCGGCCTCAATAACCTCTTCTTTAATCTGAAGTTTTTTTGAAAGATCGGATAGCCAATGAGATTGAATTATTCTGTTGGGGATTTTTTTAATCAAAGGTAAAATAAATTTGACAATCTCTTTTTTCCCTTCGGCAGAGCTTTTATCAAACTGATTAAAAGCACTTTCAAAATAAAAATCCATTATTGATTTTGCATCGTTAATTCTTTCCTGCCATTCTTTTGGATTTTTCAAAATTAAATCTGCCGGATCGAGTCCTTGGGGCATGGTAATAACTTTAATATTAAAATCATATGACTGAGCCAAATCAATACCTCTTTTAGTGGCTGCACTTCCGGCTATATCCATATCAAACGCGGTTAATAAATTGTCGGAATAACGTTTTAAAATATTTAATTGAAATGGAGTTAATGCTGTTCCCGACGTAGCAACTACATTTTCAAATCCTGCCTGGGAAACCATTATCAAATCGGTATAACCCTCAACCAAAATACAAGAATCTTTTTTTCTTATTTCTATCTTTGCCTTATCAATCCCGTATAAAATACGGCTTTTATCGTAAATTAGGGTTTGAGGAGTGTTTACATATTTTGCCACTTCTTTACTGTCTTTGTTTTTAAAAATCCTTCCACCAAAGCCGACTACCTGCGAATTAAGGTCGAAAACAGGAAAAATAATTCTCCCCCTGAACCTGTCATAAAAAGAGCCTTTTTCAGAAGAGAGTCCGAGTCCGGCATTTTTAATTTCTTGAGGACGATAGTTTCTTGACTGCAAAAAATCAGATAATCCCTGCCAGGTGTCGGGAGCATAACCTAAGCGCCATTTTTTAATACTTTCTTCGTTAATCCCACGGTCCAAAAAATATTTTTTCGCTTCCTTGCCTGTCTTACTGCTTTCCAGTTGTGTTTCAAAAAACTTGGTAGCCAGTTCGCAAACTTCGAAAAGCCGCTGTCTTTCGGTTTGCCATTTTTTGTATTCCGGAGAACTTTGACCTTTAAGCTCAACCCCCGCTTTTTTAGCGAGTAACCTTAAAGCATCGCCAAAATCAATGCTTTCTATTTCCATAACAAACTTAAAGACATCTCCACCCTTGGAACAGCCACCAAAGCAATGCCAAATTTGACGAT
>PWRH01000039.1 GCA_003556525.1 Candidatus Nealsoniibacteriota bacterium | reverse complement strand
CAAAGAAAGATTTTATCTACCTTTAAAGCATCAGCTGTTCTAAAGATAGAGCCGATGTTTTGTAAACTCCTAATATTATCTAAAATTAGATAAAACATTAAATCAAATTATTTTCAATTTTTTCTCTTATTCTTTCAACAAATGTATTAAAGAAGTATAGGTTATGAAAAGAAAGCAATTTTAATCCAGTAATTTCTTTAGCTCTAGTCAAATGACAAAGATAATTTCTTTTGTAGTTTTGACAAACATAGCAAGAACAACTTTTATCCAATGGTTTTTTGTCTTTTAAAAACTTGGTCTTTTTCAAATCCAATTTACCTTTATTGACAAAAGCGGTACCAGTTCTAGCATAGTGAGTGGGAACGGTGCAGTCAAAAAGGTCCACACCCCCTTTGATAATATTTTCCATATCATCTAATTTTCCTATCCCTAAAAGATGTCTTGGCTTTGAAGGGTCTAAATAAGGAATGGTATTTTTTAAAATATTTTTAGTAATGCTCTTTTTCTCTCCCAAATCTCCTCCGATGCCGAAACCATCAAACTCTAAAGAATTGATAAAAGAAGCACTTTTTTTCCTTAAATTAGGATAACAAGACCCCTGAACAATACCAAACAAGGCTTGATCGCTTTTTTTAACCTTCAAACAAATTTTAGCCCATTCATGAGTTCTTTCTAAAGATTTTTTGATATATTCTTTAGTTGCTCTCGGAGGAGTGCATTCATCAAAGGCAAAAATAATGTCAGCTCCTAGATTTTCTTGAATTCTGATTGATTCTTCAGGCCCCATAAAAAACTTTTTTCCATCTAAGGGAGAAAAAAACCAAACTCCTTTGTCAGTAATTTTAATTGATTTAGGTTGATTACTTTTTTCAATAATACTTAACTTTTCAGAAGAAACTTTACCGAAATTAAAATCCTTACCAAAACCTAAGCTAAAAACCTGAAAACCCCCCGAATCAGTCATCAAAGGTCGAGACCAGTTCATAAATTCATGGATATCACCGGCTAACTCATCTCCCGGTTTTAAAAAAAGGTGGAAAGTATTACTAATTAAAATTTGAGACTTGGTTTTTTCAATCTCTTGACTGTCTAGGGTTTTAACACAAGCCTGAGTAGCTACCGGAACCAAAGAGGGTGTTTTAACTAACCCATGGTCAGTTTTCAAAAGACCGAGCCTTGCTTGAGATTTTTGAGAGTTTTTTAAAACTTTAAATTCAATCATTATCGAGCAAACAATTATCTCCTAATTTTTCTAAAAATTCTTCTGATAAATCTTCATCAAAAACAAAAAGATTATCTTTTAATTGATAAACCTTAACCTCGCAAAATTTTTCTTCTTGCTCATACCAAGCATTGATTTCGATAATTTTTTCTTTTTCTAAATAATATAGGCTATGATGCATAGACGAAGAGCCGACCAAGAAAATAGCCTTTTCTCCGTTTACCTTTACAAAACTCAAACCATCGTCCCATTTCAAAATAGCATGATTTGAAGTAGCAACACCACCGGTATTCAAGTTAACAATAATTTCTTGAACATTATTATTTTTGATATCTTTAGTTTTTTGTACCGAAGGAAGAGCAAAAAATTCTCTTTCTAAAACTAATGACCCCCTTTTTTCAAAAGTTCCTTTTTTATCTAAAACACTGACTAAAACAAAGTGGGCGGTGCTTTTTTCTTCACTTAAGCTGATAACTAAAATCTCTGAATAACCGTCTCTGTTTAAGTCTTCAATATAGTAATTTTTATTATCAAAAAAAGCTACCTTATTTGCTATATCTTCAATAGTTAGTTCTTCAATATCTTCTTTTAAAACAATTTCTTCTTTTTCAATATCCTGCCAGGTTTGAACTTCTTTTTCAATTCTGTCCCACCAAAAAAAACTAAAAACAAAAACGATAATAAAGATTAGAATAATTTTTTTCATAAGTTGTTATCTTCTTTATATTACTTTTTTTTCTCTCTGGCAAGAGCAGCTCTTAAATATCGCCACTTGCCATATTGATCCTTAAAAAATTCATATTGATAATCTTTTAATAATTTTTCAATTTCTTTTTTTTGAAAAGAATCGAATTCTAAGTAAAAAACCCCTTCTTTTTTCAAATAATTATCAACCTCTTTCAAAAATTTTCTGATGAAAAGTAATCCATCTTTTCCAGCAAAAAGAGCTTTTGAGGGTTCAAAAGACAAAGACTTATCAAGTTTTCTTCCAATAGGAACATAAGGAGGGTTAGCTAGAATAAAGTCATACTTTTTTTTAATGTTGGAAAAAATATCCGATTTTATAACCTTTCCTTTCAAGTCATTAACCTTTAAATTGTGCTTTATTTGCTTTAAAAAATATTTATCAGCAAAATCAACCAAAGATTGAGTATTTTTTAAAACAGCTAAACCAATACAACCAGAACCTGAAAAAATATCTAAACACTCCCCTTTTATTTCTTTTAAAGCTTTTTCAACCCAATATTCTGTTTCTGTTCTCGGTATTAAAGGCTTAAAACTTAAATCAATATTGCAACCTAAAAAATCATAATAACCGATAATATAGTCTATCGGCTCTTTATTTTTCAATCTTTTTAGATTTTTTTCAGTCAGCTTTCCTTCTTTTAAAAGCCATTCTTTTTCTTTGGACATATTTGTAAATTTCACCAAACCATAAAACTAAAGAAGAAACTAAGATAATTTTAATCACATCTACAACATTCAAAGAATCAAAGTGAAATATTGTTTGAAAAAATCCGTTATAAACAACGATTAATTGCAAAACAACTGAAGCTAAAAAGGCAATAATAATATACTTGTTGCTGAAAAAACCTATTTTGAAAACCGATTCCTTGTAAGACCTCATGTTTAAAGCATTAAATAACTGAGTAAAAGCCATTACTAAAAAGGCCCCGGTTCTAGCTACCTCTAACCCTAAAGGTTTCAAATAATTAAAAAAGTATAAAGTAGAAGCAGCCATTAAAATAGTCATTAAGATTAAAAAAGGAATAATGTCTTTGGAAAGAATATTTTCTTTCGCTTTTCTTGGCGGTTCATTCAAAACTTGAGCGTGACTGGGTTCAGCCGCTAAAGCTCCCCCAGCCACTCCGTCGGTTACTAAATTTAACCATAAAATATGGGTCGGCAACAAAGGAACAGAAAAACCCAAAAAAATGGTACTTAATAAAGTAGCTCCTTCGGCAAAATTAGTGGTGACCAAAAAGGAGCTGGTTTGTTTGGTATTGTTAAAAACGGTTCTTCCTTCTTCTACAGCACTAACAATAGAAGCAAAATTATCATCGGTTAAAACAATTTCAGCTGTTTCTTTGGCCACATCAGTTCCGGTAATACCCATGGAAATTCCAATATCGGCTTGCTTAATAGCGGGGGCATCATTAATACCGTCTCCGGTCATAGCGATAAATTCTCCTTGTTCTTGCAAGGTTTTAGCTATCTTTAATTTGGTTTGAGGGGTTAGCCTGGCAAAAACATTAACCTTTTTAACTATCTTTTGAAACTCTTTTTCTGATAGCTCTTGCAATTCCTGATCAGTTAGGGCTTTTTCTCCTTCAATGCCTACTTTCTTAGCGATAGCTAAAGCGGTACTTTTATGATCACCGGTTACCATAATTACCCTAATACCGGCTCTTTGGGCTTTTAAAACAGCTTCTTTTACTTCCGCTCTTGGGGGGTCGATAATTCCAACAAAACCGGCAAAAACTAAATCTTTAACGTTATCGTAAGACAAGCTCTTTTTTTCAGAACCTACTTTTTTGTAACCAAACCCAATTATTCTCATCGCTTTCTCGGTCAACTTATCCATTCTTTTCAAAATCTCTTTTCTATCTTTTTCGGTTAATTTTTTTTCTTCCCCTTCTATTAAAAAAGAAACAGACTGAGCTAAAACGGCCTCAGGAGCCCCAGTAACGAAAACTTCTTTATCTTTACCTTCAATCAACATAGCTAGAGAAGCTCGGTATTTTAATTCCACATTAAAAGGAATGTCGTCCAGTCTTTTTTCCGAAATTACTTCTTTTTTCAAACCAGCCTTTTCGGCTAAAACTGTTAAAGCCCCTTCAGTTGGATCCCCAATTATTTTATAATGGTCTTCTTCTTTAACCAGTTTAGCATTGTTACAAATAGCGGCGACATGCAACAATTTTGATAAAGATTGATCTTCTAATGGTAAAATATTTTTCCCCTGTTTGAAAAAATTACCTTCGGGATGCCACCCTTTTCCAGAAACAGATATTTCTTCTCCATTATTTAAAACTATCTTTTCCACGTTCATAGTGTTCTGAGTTAAAGTCCCCGTTTTATCGGTAGCTATGGTGGTAACCACTCCCAAAGTTTCCGCCGCCGGTAATCTCCTAATAATAGCGTTCCTTTTAGCCATCCTATGGACTCCAAAAGAAAGAACAATCACTAAAATAGCCGGTAACCCTTCGGGAATCCCCGAGACTAAAGCGGCAATAGTAAATAAAAATATTTCTTCAAATTCCATTCCCCGAAGAAAAAACCCTAAAGAAAAAATTAAAAGGGCCATAAAAAAAGCCAAAACCCCCATTTGTTTCGCTAGTTTGTCGGTTTTTTCTTCAAAGTGAGTTTTGGCTCTTTTAATTTCTTCTAAATCTTTGGCAATTTTACCAAAAATGGTTTTAATTCCAGTGTTAACAACTATTGCCTTGGCTGATCCTCCAGCAACAAAAGTTCCCATCCAGGCCATATTTTTCCTGTCTCCGACATCCGTTTTTTCCGGTAAAATTTTTAAGTCTTTATCGATGGGAAATGATTCTCCAGTTAAAGCTGCTTCTTCTGTTCTAAAATCCTTTAACTCTATAATCCTAGCATCAGCTGGCACCCTATCTCCTTCTTGTAAAAAAACAATGTCACCAGGCACTAATTCTCTAGCTTTAATTTCCACTAATTCTCCATTTCTTTGTACTCTGGCGGAAGGAACAATCATTTTTTTTAAAGCCTGAATAGCCTTTTCCGCTTTCGCCTCTTGAACAAAACCCATGATAGCGTTTAAAAGAATGACGGCTAAAATAACGTAAGTATCAATTTGTTTGTCAAAGATAAAAGCAATAAAAGCAGCTAAAAACAAAATAAGAATTAAAACGCTTTTAAACTGTTTTAAAAAAAGTAAAATAGGATGGTGAACCTCTTTTTCCGGCAATTCGTTGTAACCAATCTTCTCTAGTCTTGACTTAGCTTCAGAACTAGACAGTCCACTGGCCGAAGAAGAAAGGTTTTCAAAAACCCCTGAAAGCTTTTGAGAATGAAATTTCATATTAGTTAATGGTAATGGATTTTGCTCTTTTTGTAAATAAATT
This sequence comes from Candidatus Nealsoniibacteriota bacterium, assembly GCA_003556525.1. Classification (GTDB taxonomy): domain Bacteria; phylum Patescibacteriota; class Minisyncoccia; order Minisyncoccales; family RBG-13-42-11; genus CSSED10-83. The sequence goes on along the minus strand of PWRH01000039.1, from coordinate 7,555 downwards.
AATTTATTTCATCATTTCTCTTAACTGACAATAGCGGCAATTTTTATCATCACATTTTTTATCCCAAAAAGAGAGACTAACGATTTCTTGAGAAACTTTTTCAACCAGTTCTTTCAATTCTTTAATTTCTTTTTCTCCAATCAAGAATTTTTCTTTTTTGAATTTTCCTTTCTCATTAGGTTCAACAAAATCAATTTCTCCGGAAGTCATGTTGTATTTTTTCTTTTTATAATTATCAAGCAATAACTTATAAAAAACTAGCTGTCTTTTAATATCTCCTTGGGAATTTTTGGTTTTACCTTCAATTTGATTTCTGCTTTTGGTTTTACCTGTTTTGTAATCAACCACATTAACTCCTTCTTTTGAAAATTCTAGCTTATCAATTTTCCCTTGTAATTTCAGTCCGGAAAAAACAATAGAAATATTAAGCTCAGTTAAAACATTAAAATCATGATCTTTCTTCAAGTAATCTTTTAAAGCTTTTTTCCCTCTTTTTAAAAACCTTTGAAAGTCCTTTTTTTTCATTGGCTCTTCTTTTAAATAGTATTCAAATTTTTTTAAAAGATCTTCTTCTCGATCAAAAAAATCTTTCAAGGCCTTATGAATAGCTGTTCCGTACATCTGGTGATTTTCTTTTGCTTTGGGCATTCTTAATAAATTATTGTAAAAATATTTCCAAGGACATGATAAATAATTATTCAAACCGGTGACAGAGAGCCCTCTTTTTTGAAAAAGGTTTAAAATTAAATCTTTGTCTTTTATTGGTTTTTCTTTTTTAAAAGAGCGAAAAATTTTCTTTTCTTCTTGGCGACAATTAAAATTTAAAAGATCTTTTTTAATGTCTTTTAAAAACAAAGAAGGCAGCTTTTCTTTTTGATCCAAATCTTTTTTGAAACAAGAGATAAAAACCTTTTTTCTCGCTCTAGTCAAGGCGACATAGAACAACCTTCTTTCATCATCGTTAGGGTCTTTCTCTTCAATTTTTTTGCCCGTTAAAGAAAAAACATTAGGAGAAAGTTTCAAAGGATCAAAAACCCTTTTATTCCCCCAGGTCTTGTCAAGAACCTTGATAATATAGACATAGTCAAACTCTAGCCCTTTGGCTCTATGGGCGGTCATTATTCTGATTCTTTTTTGAGAATCAAACTTCTTTTTGATCAAAATATTATATTTTTTCAACAAATCCAAATATTCTAAAAAATCTCTCAAGGTAGCCTCTCTGTTTTTTTGAAAAAAAGATTTAATCTCATTAAAAAAAGCATTTAGCTTATTAATTTTTCTTTCTGATTTTAAAGCATAAGAAAGAAAACCAGTTTTTTCAATGAGCCTTTCGAAAAATTCTGGTAAAGAATAATTTTTAGAATCTATCACTAAAGAACCAATCAGCTCAGAAAATTCTTTTATTTTAGAACAAGAATAGTTTTTATAAATATCTAAAGGATTAATATTTAAAAAATCAATATGCAAAGCTTCAAAAAATAATTCTTTGGAATGAAAATCATTAATCAATCTTAAAAGAAGGATTATCTTTTTTATATCGTTATCTTTTAAAATATCTTGGTCAGAATCAATGGAAAAATCAATTCCTTCCTTTTTTAAAGCTTCAGAAAATTCAAAAACGTCCTTGTTTTCCCGACATAAAATAGCTACTGTTCCTTTTTTCATAATATTTTTAGCTAAAAAATATTTTTCAGAAAAAAAATCCGGGAAAATATTCAGATCGATTTTTTCTTTAAAGTTATTATTACTTTTTAATTTTAAAGATGGAATAATGTTATCGGCCGCGTCTAAAATTTTCTGAGATGACCGATAATTTTGAGAAAATTCAATTACTCGACAAGAAGGATAAAGTTTTTTAAAATAATGAAAATTTTCCAAAGAAGCTCCTTGAAAACGATAAATTGCCTGTTTAGGGTCACCGACGACAAAAATATTGGGATTTTGGTGAAAATTACCCAAAAGTTCCAAAATTTTGTTTTGAGCATTATTGGTATCTTGGTGCTCATCTACTAAAAAATATAGATATTGTTCTTGAACTTTTAAAAGAAATTCCTTGCTTTTGGAAAAAAGGTTTAAAACAGATATAATCATGTCGTTGTAGTCGTAAAGATTCAATTCTTGCAACCTTTCTTGATATTTTTGGTAAACCTGAACCAGCTCTTCGTTTTTTTCAATTCTTTTTAAAACTTTTTGATATTTTCCCTTTAAAACCCCCTTATTGTAAAGATCATCAATTTGCCAAAAGTCCTTTTTTTCTTTCACTAAAATCTTTGAAAAATCTTCAACCTCAATCCCTTCTCTTTTTAATTTTTCAATGGCTGAGTTAATAAACTTAACATAAAAAAATTGATCACCGAAAGGCTTTAAATAATCTAATTTTAATTCTGAAAGAATCTCTTGAATAATTTTTACTTGTTCTACTTCCGAAATATTGGAAGAGCTAATGAACAAAGGAAAGTCTTCCGGATATTCTTGGATTAAGTAATTGCAAAAACCATGAAAGGTAAAAATGGAAACAGAATAAGCGTCACTACCAATAATATCAATCAGCTTATTTCTTATAGAATTAACTCCCGACTCAGTAAAGGTAAGGGCCAGAATATTCTCCGGCTCAATGTCGGTTTTTTTAAGAATATTGGCTATTCTCAAAGTAAGAACTCTCGTTTTTCCCGTTCCCGGACCGGCTATAACCATAATCGGTCCTTCAATCATATCAACTGCTTTCTTTTGTTCTAAATTAAGTTTTTTGTAAAGAGATTGAAAACTCATTTACATTTTTTCTAATAAAGGAATGTTTAAGATCGACAAGCCTTTTTTCATAACATTAGCAAAAGCCTCGGTTAATTGTATTCTTTCTCTAAAATTTCTACTTTTTAAAACGGGGCACTCAGCATAAAACTGATTGAAAATTTTAGCTAGTTCATAAATGTATTTAGCCATCAGACCTGGATCATAGTCTCTTTTCGCCCTTTCGAGAATTTCTGGAAATAATCCTAATTGACGAATCAAAACAATTTCTTTTTCTTCTTTTAATTGAGAAAAGTCAAGTTTATCTACTGGTTCTTTTTTTTCTAAAATACTTAAAGCTCTCACTAAAGAATATTGGCAATAGGGACCGGTTTTTCCCTCCAAAGCGATAGACTTTTCAGGGTTAAAATGGATTTCTTGATTTGATTGAATAGAAAGTAAATTAAAATTAACGGCTGACAAAGCAATTTTTAAAGCCTTTTTTTTCTCAACTCCATATTTTTTCTCAATTAAAGTTTGGAGTTCTTCAATTAAATTATCGGCATCTACTATTTTACCTTCTCTGGATTTCATCTTTCCCTCGGGTAAAAAAACCATACCGTAAGAAAGATGAAAACATTCTTCGGCCCAAGAATAACCTAAGGCCTTAAGAACAAAAAACAAGCACCTGAAATGATATTTTTGTTCTAAACAGACAACATAAATCAGACGATCAAAATCATAATCTTTTTTTCTCAAAACAGCCGTCCCTATATCTTGGGTTAAATAAACGCTAGTTCCGTCTTCTCTCAAAAGAGTTACTTTTCTTTTAACCCCATCTTTGTCAACCCCAAACTGTTTTTCCGGTAAATCAAACAGAACATCTCCTTCTTTCCCGCGATAAAAAAGCTTTTCTTTTAAACCTTTTTCGACAATTTCTTTTCCTAACTTATAAGTATTACTCTCAAAATATTCTTTATCAAAATTAAAATTAAATCTTTCGTATGTTTTTTTAATTCCTTGATAAAACCAATTATTCATTTTCTGCCAAAGTTCAATTATTTTTTTATCTCCTTTTTCCCATTTTTGCAGCATTTCCTGAACTTCTTTTTTTAATTCCGGAGTTTCTTTTTGAGAATAAACAACATACCAGTAACCGACAAAATGATCTCCTTTCATTTCCATACTCTCTGGGGTTTGTTTTTTTCCCCATTTTTGATAAGCTAACATGCTTTTGCAAATATGAATTCCTTTATCGTTAACCATGTTAACTCTTGACACCTCATAACCAAGCTCTTCGAAAATATTAGCCATACTTGTTCCAATGGCCCCGTTCCTTATGTGCCCTAAATGTAGAGGTTTATTGGTGTTGGGTCCTAAGTATTCAATAACCACTTTCTCACCATTTCTTTTTTTTGAACGAGAGGTTTCCGAAATAATAGACTGAAATAAAATAGGTTTTTTAATAAAAATATTCAAGAAATTATCAACTATTTCTGTTCTTTCAATAAAATCAAAGCCTAATTCAACCTTAGTCTTTTTAGAAAGAAATACCGATAGATCCCCAAAATTTTTATTTAAAGAGGTCTTTAAAACAACCTTGTGCCCAAGGTCCTTTTCTAGTTTTTTTAAAATTAAGTTTTTGATCTCAGAATAATACATCTTATTCTGATTTTAACTAATCTTTAGTTGTTTGTCCAATTATTCAATAAAAAATGTTCTAGAAAGAAAAGATGAGGGAGCATAATGACGAATACCAATTTCATCAATTGCCCTAATAGCATTTCTTGCCAAAGAAACTTCAATCTCAACTTCAACGTCTTCTTTAGCACTTACTTGAAGGGTCAAGGTTCTGGAGTTTCCCTCTGAAATAGTACAATTTAATCCCGAAAAAGAAAGTCGATATTGCCCGTTAACTCTACTCAGCGAACCTCTCTCTATTTCAATTTCTTTTAAAGTATTCCACCCAGTCCTTAATCTTGCTTTTTCGACATAAGGGAAAATATTTTTATCAAAAAGAAAATTAACTCTTTCAATAGTAATGTCAGAATATATGGCCTCTAAATCTAAAGATATAACTGACCTGTTAGAAGAACCTTCTCTTACTCGAGTTTCATCTCCGGGACGAGAACGTAATTCCAATCTTAAATCCCCTTCTTTTTTTATTTCTTTTTCAACAAATTCAGGGGCCGGGGGAGGACAGATATCAGAAGCTTCAATTTTTCTTTCAAAAGATAAAGGGCTCCAGCCCCCTTGATTCCCTGCTTGTATCCGATATGAATATTCCCTATTTACCCTTAAATCCTTGTCTATAAATCGATTTTGAGATCCTCTCCAGATCTCCTTGCCGTTTCTTAATATCCGATAAGTGACTGCTCCAGAAATCCGATCCCAAAAAAGAGTAATGTTTCCCCCACAAGGCTCTCTTTTAAGAGAAAGTGTTGGTGTTTGGGGAGGGCAAACTAAAGGAGCATAAACTTTTTTAATTTCTGATTTTTCGCTCAAACCGGCTCTGTTGCTAGCTAAAAGAACGTAAGAATAAAATCCACCAGGGACTAAGCCTTTATCTCTAAAGCTCAGGTCGGTTCCTTGATAAACCAAAGTATTGTTTCTGTAAAGATAATATTTTTCTGCTTCTCTAACTCTTTGCCAAGAGACAGAAAGCTCGGCACATTTTTGAACTTCATTCTTAGGTTGTTTATAATCAAGAGCTAATTCCACGTTGGCAAGAGTAGCCGAATCCACCCCAAAAGCTGTCAATAAGTTCAAAATTGAATTTATTTGAGAAGTTGTCAGAGCATCAGCGGTACCAGCAAAAACTAACCATATTGTTAAAATAATCAATATTTTTTTCATGCCTATATTTTAATTATAATAATGATTATTGTCAAGCCTTTTATTAATTCTCTTTTTGTTTTATAATACAAAAAGTATGGAGAGAATAAAAGAGATTATCAATCTAATAAAAGATCCTTCAGAGGAAGATAAAAAGTTAATATTGAAAGCTTTTCAATTCGCTCAAAAAAAACACGAGAACCAAAAAAGATTTTCGGGAGAGCCTTATTTTAACCACGCCTTTGAAACCGGTAAAAATTTAGCTGAATTAAACATGAGCCCGACAGTTATTGCTGCCGGTTTATTGCATGATATTATTGAAGACGCTGGAATCGAAGAAAGTATTATCGAAAAAGAATTCGGCAAAGAAGTAGCTTTTTTGGTCAACGGAGTCACCAAGTTAGGAAGAATAAAATATCAGGGAGCCAAAAGACATCGAGAAAGTTTAAGAAAATTCTTTGTTGCTGTTTCTCAAGATATCAGAGTAATTATTATCAAGTTGGCCGACAGACTCCACAATATGAAAACTTTGGATTATGTTTTAAAACACAAAAGAGAAAGAATCGCCAAAGAAACCCTAGAAATATATGTTCCAGTAGCTTACAGGCTGGGAATTAGAAAGTTAAGCAGGCAGTTGGAAGATTTAGCTTTTCCTTATGTTTATCCTCAAGAATACGAAAAAACAAAAAAGCTGGCTAAAGAAAAAGATAAAGAAGATGCTAAAAAACTAAAAAACTTTCAAAAATCGGTTAAAAAAGCTTTGGCTAAAAATAATATCATTAACTTCATCACTGATTATCGGATAAAAACTTATTATAGCCTTTATAAAAAACTATTAAAAAAAGATTGGAACATCGAAAAAATTTACGATATTTCGGCTCTTAGAATTATTCTACCTGAAATAAGTGATTGTTATAATGTTCTAGGGATTATCCACGGAATTTGGCGTCCTCTACCTGGAAGAATAAAGGACTATATCGCTTTTCCAAAACCAAATGGATACCAAGCTCTCCATACCACTATTTTTACTGGTGATGGTAATTTGGTTGAAATTCAAATTAAAACAACAAAAATGCACCAAGAATCAGAGTTTGGAATAGCCTCTCATGTTTTCTATAAAGAAAAGAAAAAAACAACCGCTAACTTTTCTTGGATTAGAAGACTTCTACCCCTTGGTTCTAAAGATTCTTTTTCTAAAATAAAAACTGACTTTGAAGATATTCCCGGTTGGATAAAAGAATTAGTTGAATATCAAGAAAAAAAAGAAGATACTAGTGAAGAATTAAAAAGTGATTTTTTTAAAAAAAGAATTTTCGTTTTTACTCCCAAAGGAGATGTTATTGATTTGCCAATTGATTCTACTCCTATTGATTTTGCCTACGCCATTCATTCTGATATTGGAGATCATATTGCCGCCTGTAAGGTGAATGGAAAAATGACCTCTTTAGAAGAAGGATTAAGTAATGGTGATATTGTAGAAATTGTTACTAGCAAAAAAAATAAACCTAGCCCTAAATGGCTAGATCATGTTAGAACGGCTGCTGCTAAAAAACATATCAGGTCCTATTTACAAAATAATAATTAGTTTTCTTTTACTATTGTTCTGACAAGGTCAACCCTACTAGAATCAAAATAATATAACCTTGGCAAACGAGACAAACGAACCCTAGAGCCTTCTTCTTTAAAAATGTGGACTGTCTCCCCTTTTATTTCATTATTAGTAATAATTATTCCTTGATCTAAAAAAGACCCTAAATCTTCTACTTTCTCTAGAGAATTGATGTAAGGAAAGTCTTCCCTTATTTTTTCTTTTGAAAGATTAGTATAAAAAGGAACAAACTCCATTTCTTTTTCAAAAATAACTAATTCTTTCTGAAAGAAAAAATCATAGCCTGGTCCTATTTTTTCAAATAAAAAATTGGGTTCTCCTTTTTTAAGTCCCCTCCCTGAAATAACTAAATCAACTTCTTTTTCTTCTAGCAACCTTAAACTT
>PWRH01000078.1 GCA_003556525.1 Candidatus Nealsoniibacteriota bacterium | reverse complement strand
CCCCTCAAAGTCATTCTTAATATATTGATAAACTCCTTCTCTGGCAGCTGCTTCAGCGGTATAAAAAGAGCTGTCGCCCGAGACAGTATTTCGATTTTTGGCAAATTGAGTCGAAGCTCCAAATAAAACGGTTAAAGCCATGGCTACAGACAAAAGGCCCAGGGTAAAAATGGCTGCCAGGCTGATTATTCCTTTTTGGTTTTTTAAAATATTCATGATATTTTTATTAATTTTTATTAATTTCTTTTACTAATTGTTGTTGTAATTGAAATGTTTTCGTGACTCCCATTAATTTCCATTGATAAATTAACCCTAACAGAGTCTGATATTTTGGTAAAGTTAAGATTGGTTATATTAATTCTCTCATCAATAAAATTTTCTCCGTTAACTTTTATTTTTCCCGAATCCTCTTTAATTTCCAAGGCGGGCTTATCTAAAAAATTAATTGTAAGGTTTGATTGGTCAGCATCTAAATTATTACTTTGTTTTATCCAATAAGTTAAATTGTCAATAAAAAAAACTATTTCTGAATGAAGTTTTTCGGTATTTTTAATTGATCTAACATATTTGATTGAAGGAACAATAGTGGTCATTACCATAACCATAATCAAAACTCCCAGAGTCATGGCAACCAGAGTTTCAATAAGAGTAAACCCTGAATTTTTTTTAAAATTAATCATACTTATAAATATAAGTTTCAAGCTTTGAGGTTCGCTGAACAGAACCATCATTATCCATAATTTCTATATAGGCAACAACTTTTTTAGTATTATCATCAGAAACACCTCCGCTGTCCGTTATTTTAAAATCACTATCACGGTTAACGTCTTCAATTAATATCCAGCGCTTATAACTATTATTTTCAAGACTTTCTTTTTGATTATCTTCAATCTCCCACAAAAAATTTTCTTCATAAAAATAACAGTATGGCGAACAACCGGTGATTAAGTCCCAATCAGAGCTTTCCAGGTCTCTGGCAATTTCAATAAGTTCCCGTAAATACATCCTTGCTTTTAATTCTTTTGTATTTTCCTTGCTAACATTAATAGCCTGAACCATCAAAACCATAAAAACGGTTAAAAAAACAGCAGCTAAAGAAATTCCGATAAAAACCTCAATAACACTAAACCCTTTTTCTTTGAAAAAATCTTTTTCCATATTTTAATCAGTTATTATTCTCCCCTCATCGGTAATAATAATTTCAGTTTCGGTTCCGTTTGCATGTTTAACTATGATTGATGTGCCGGTGCTTGTTCCGCTTAACCTGTCAAAAATAACCGTTGAAGTCTCATTTGCAGAAATAGCTGCAGGTAATTTAATTAGTTTATCTAAATCATATTCGATATTGCCACTTTCATTTCTTTTAATAGGGACTATTTCTGTTTGTCTAATTTCAACTCCATGCTGCTCAGCGGTTGTGCCAACTCCTGAAACAGACCTGCTTCTGGCTTGCTCCAAAGAGGCAACCAAAGTTGCCCGACCGTCTTCTAGTGCAGCCTGACTTCTTAGCCCACTAAAACTTGTTATGGCAGCGAATGAAATTATGGTTAAAATGCTTAAAACAATAAGTGCTTCGATAAGAGTAAATCCTTTTTTTAAAAAATTTTTTTGCATAAAAATTATATTATAGAAGCTAATTGGTAGAGAGGCATAAAAACCGATAAGGCCAAGCCGGCAACAATAATTCCCAAAACTACCATTAAAATAGGCTCGATTAAAACTATTATCATTTTTGTTTTATAATCAACAGCTCTTTCAAAATAATGGGTTGTTCTTTTGAGTGTTTCTTCCATTTGACCGACACTTTCGCCAACCTCGATAATTTTTTGAGTTTGAGGAGGAAAAAGGTCCGGGTATGATTTTAAAACATCCGTTAAGGGAACTCCGTGAAATAAAATAGGCTGGGCTTTTTCAATAGCTCTTTTATAAACATCGTTACTGACTGTTTTTTTCGCAATATCTACGGCATAAACAATCGATATCCCACTTTTAATAAGCGATTCCAACGACCTAAAAAATAAAACAAGATTGTAGTCTTTAATTAATGGTCCAAAAACGGGAATTCTTAATATTGCTTTATGAATATAATAACGGCTTTTTTTATTTTTATTGGCAATAAAAAAAATAAGAATAACGATAAGAACAATGGCAAGAACAATAAAGGGATTATTTGAAATAAAGTTACCGGTAAAAAGGAGTATTCTTGTTGGCAAAGGAATCGGAGCACCCATCTCAACAAATAAATTTTCGATGCTGGGCAAAAGAAAAACCATTAGTGCTACAGCAATAACAAGCATTAAAGTAACAACAACTATCGGATAAGCCAAAGCTCCTTTTATTTTTTTCTTAAGCTCATCGTCTTTTTCCAGGTCTTCGGCAATACTGTCTAGGGTTTCCGTTAATCTTCCCGAAACCTCTCCCATATTGACTGTTTCGATTAAAAATTCGGAAAAATACCTGGGATATTTGGCCATTGACTTTGATAACTGTTGACCGTTTTTAGCCTCATTGGAGATATCAAGAATTGCTTCTTTTAATTTTTTACTTCTTACTTGCTCTGACAAAACTTCAAGCGACTTAACGATTGAAACTCCGGCTGAATTCATTGCTGCCAAATTTCTAAAAAAATTAATTCTTTCCGAAACACTAAAGCCTAAAAAAGGCAAATAAATATTGTTTTGCCAAAAATTTAAATTTTCTCTTTGAAGAAGAATTATTGAAGAGCTGTTTTTTTTCAGTTTAATTTCAGCTAATTTTTTAATCAGTGCAAAAACATGACCCTCTTCTATTCTTGAATCTTTGGTTAATATTTTATAATAAAACTTAGTCATTATTTTAAAAATTAATTACTTTTAGTGGTTCTTAAAAGTTCATTAAAGGTAGTTTTACCTTGAAAAACTTTTGCCAAGCCGTCGCTAATCATATCGTAAAACCCTTCTTTTAAGGCAGCTTTTTTTATTTTTTCACTGGATTCATGCTTAAGTATTAAGTCATGGATTTCTTTATTCATTGTTAAAAATTCAAAAATTCCTACCCGTCCCAAATAACCTGTTTCAAAACAATGCTCGCATCCTTTGCCTTTTTTAAATTTAATCTCGTTAATTTTTAAAGAAAGTCCTTTTTCTCTTTTCTCAAGTGCCTCTAAAACATCTTTACGTTCTTTAATTTTTTCAATTAACACAGAATCCAAGTTGTCTTCAAAAACACAATGAGAACAAATTTTTCTTAAAAGGCGCTGGGCAATAATAAGATTGGCTATACTTGAAACAACAAAATCTTCAACCCCCATTTCCAAAAAACGGGTAAAAGCAGAGGCGGCATCATTGG
>PWRH01000054.1 GCA_003556525.1 Candidatus Nealsoniibacteriota bacterium | reverse complement strand
AATATTTTTGGCACTTTTTTTATTCGTAAATTATATATAAGTTTTCCACAGTTATGTCTATTGACAACAGCCCTTACTTTAAAGATAATAAACTAATTAACTTATTTCCCGTGACGGGAATCAATTTCTCGCAAGAAATAAGTTATCTGCCAAAAAGCAGTTGCAGATTATTGCACTATAATTTGCAAAAAAAAAGAAGACCCGTTTGCTTAGTAATTTTTTAAAAATTAATCAAGCAATAAGCGTCAAAAGTTGGTAAAAAATTAGTCGCTTTTTCTTAGGCATTTTTTATATGCCTTGCGCGGGTCTTCTATTTTTAAAATACCAAAACTAAAGCATTGTGTCAATAGAAAAAAACAAAGAAAAATTAATAAGTATAGAAGAATTTATTGCCAGAGCAAAAAGGCTTGGCATTGATCTTGGTAATGGCGACCCGAAAAATCGTTTGCGATATTATGTTAAAATAGGTCTCTTGCCTCATGCTCAAAGAAAGTCTTTTAACGGACTTCCGCCAAACGGTGCTTATCCGGAAAAAGTTCTCGATACTTTGTTTGAAATTGACAGACAATTAAAACAAGGCAAAACAATTCAAGAACTTAAAAGAGAGAAGCAAGAAAAGTTTTTTCAAAAAGATTCTTTAAAAATAACGGTTCCCTTTGCTGAAGAAAAAAATAATTTTGAAAAAAATAATTTTGAAAAAAACTCTTCTTTTGAAAAAGAAAAAGAAAATAAAAAATTTTATTTTTTAAACCAATGGCTCGGGGTTTTTTCTAAAAACTCTTTTGCGCTTAAAACTATTTTTCTGTTTTTAATTTTTGCTTCCTTTCTTTTTGCAATTAATTTAAAAACCAATTTAGCGGATTCTTTTTCTTATTTCGCCGCCAATGTTTTTAATTTTGAAAGACTGGCACAAGCACCTCTTTTGCCCGAAGAAGAAATAGAAACAGAAGCCGTAGCCGAAAGAAATTTTTTAAGCTTTGCGGAAATAGAGCCCTATCTGACAATTAATGCGGAAACTTTAATTAACGATTATTTAAAAGTTAAAGAAAAAATATCCGCACCAAGTTTTGCCTTGGTTAGGGATGAGTTTGAGGGGTTAATTACGGCCACAGGGCTTACCTCTCAAAGAGAATATAATTTTCCCGATGCTTCAGGAACAATTTGTTTGACAACCGGAAATTGTATTGGCCTGGCAGGAGAAGTAATTAGCCCGGGCGGCACTACCAACAGATTAACCAAGTTTATTTCCGACCAAGAAATAGCCGACTCTTCAATTGCTGACTTTTATTCCGAAGGTGTGTCAATTTTTATTGATGAGCTTGGAAATATTGGCATTGGCACCATTACCCCGCAAGCAAAACTTGACCTTGTTGGAGATTTTTTAATAAACGGCAATTTGATTACTTTTGGTAGATTTGGAATAAATATTGATGACCCCCAATATGATTTTCATATTGACGGAAATATTCAGGCAACCGGTGATATTTGTACCGACTTGGCAGGTGGCAGATGTTTAAGCACCTTGCCTATAGGCGGTGGAGGCGGTGTAAGAGGAGTTGGCGGGTCAGGCACGGCAGGTTATTTCCCGATTTGGACAGCCGGCACAGCTTTGGGCAACTCTCTTATTTATCAATTGGACGGAAATATTGGTATAAATACCATTACTCCCTCTCAAAGGCTTGATGTTGAGGGCACAATAAGAATGACCGGTTTTCAGATGCCGACCGGGGCCAGCTCAACCTATATTCTAACCTCCGATGAATTCGGTTTTGGAACCTGGCAGCCGGCTTCTTTTGCAGCCGGAGCTCTTCCTTCAGGTACTTCCGGTCAAACCTTAAGGCACGATGGAACAGGCTGGGTTTCCAATTCTTTTCTTTATAATACAGGTTCAGCAATCGGTATTGGCAACACTTTGCCCTTGGCTGATTTCCATCTAACAGGAAGTGCTTTATTTGAAGGGCCTCTTACCATAAGAGATACCTCTCCTTTGGGTCAACTTGTTTTAAACTATAACGATGAAAATAATTTAAGCTTTATTCTTACCGGAAGCCAGGCTGAAATTTCAGCTTCTTCAACCTTAATTATTAATTCTTTGACAGGAGAAGTTAAGCTTGGTCCCGGAGTTAACCTTTTTGACGGCTCTTTGGCAACAATCGACGGCGCAACTTTTCTTTCTCAAGATGCAACAGTCAGAAAAGCCGGTGAAATGGTTTTTCGCGGGTCAAGTTCTATTTTTAGATATCCGGTAGTTAGCCAAACAGCTTCTACGGAATATCATCGTATTTCCAGGCAGTTTCAAGATTTTTCAGGAATTTTCCCGGATGCTTTGGACGGAACAACCAGAAGATATGCTTTTTTAGTAAACTCTGTTGACGATATTGGAACAGCCCAGTTTTCAGAGTGGAGAATTTATCGTGCAGATGCGGTTGAAGAATATTCAACTTTTGTTTTCCCCGGCCTTGATGAAGCCTCTTTTGAAGAAGGTATGCCGAGAATGAGTGACTTTATGGATCTTCCTCCGGATGATTGGCAGTTGGAAGTAAGGGTGCCCGCCGGAAGAAATATCAGAATATTCAATATTATGTTGTTGGCATACGACCAAGTTAACTAGAAACCGAATTCCGCTTTAGCGGAATGAAGGTGGAAAAGAGATTTATCTCTTTGACTATAAAAAAATAAAAGCTAAAAAATACAATGCAAAATTCAAAGATGCAATTAAAAAATAGAACATATCTTTATGCATTAGACATAATTAAGTTGATTGATTTTTTAGAAAAGAAAGATTTTAGCGTTCAAGTTTTAAGCAAACAGCTCTTAAGGAGTGCTACCAGTATTGGAGCAAACATTATTGAAGCCCAAGCAGCTAGTTCAAAAAAAGATTTTTGTAAGTTTTTTAATTATGCCCTTAAGTCAGCCAATGAAAGTAAGTTTTGGATAGGTCTTTTAAGAGATTCTAAGAAGGCAGACAAGGAAAGAGCAGATAGCTTATTAAAAGAAACTGCTGAGATTGCCAATATTCTTGGTTCCAGCATATTAACCCTTAAAGGAAAGAAATAGTTTTGAGTTTTAAGTTGTAGTTTTAATTTTTTCGCTTTACGTTTTTCGTTTCTTAATAAAATATAAAAAAGTCGAATAAATAAAAAAAATAACAATGTCGAGAAAAATAATTTATCAAATAACTTAAAGGTCGACTCGGCAAATAATTAATTATTAAAATAAAAATATGAAAAATAAATTAAAGGAAATATTTAAGCCGAAATTGGAGCTGGCAAAAGGAACCCGCTTTATTTCTTTCTTTTTTATTGCTTTTTCGGTAATGATTGCAGCCGGAATTTT
>PWRH01000090.1 GCA_003556525.1 Candidatus Nealsoniibacteriota bacterium | reverse complement strand
TTAGACCACTGAGGAGCACGGCGGGCACGCTTTAACCCGAACTTTTTTCTTTCCCTCATTCTCGGGTCTCTTTTTAAATAACCTGCTTTTTTTAGTTTTTTCCTAAAACTCGGATTAAACAAAACCAAAGCTCTGGCTATACCATGCCTAACAGCCTCAACTTGAGCAATTGTTCCCCCGCCGTTAACCTTGGCCAATACTTTAAATTCCCCAAAAACACTCATTAAAACCAACGGATCAAGAACGGTTTGCTGAAATTCTTTTGTCGGAAAGTAATCTTCCAGCTTTTTATCATTTATAAAAAAAGTTTTTTCTTTTTGGGGAAACAATCTGACTCTGGCTACGGCTGTTTTTCTTCTTCCCACTCCTTCAAAAAAGTTTTCTTTTTTAACCTTGGAAGTTTTTTCCGTTTTTTTCAAGGGTTTTGCTTCTTTTTTTTGTTTTGTTTCTTGTTTTTTTTCCATAATAATATTACTTTTCTATTTTCAAGCGCTTTATCATTAAAGGTCGCAATTTATTTTTTGGCAACATTCCAAAAACCGCTTTTTTCAAAACTTTTTCCGGATCCTTTTTAAATAAGTCTTTCAAAGATATTTCTTTTATTCCCCCAAGATATCCGGAATGGCGATAATATTTTTTTTGCTCCATTTTCTTTTCATCAAACTTAAGGTTTTCTATATTTTTAACAACAACAATATCGCCCATATCTTTATTCGGTGCAAAATCAGGTTTGTGTTTGCCGCGCAACAAAACCGCTATCTCTACAGCTAAACGGCCGAGTATTTTATCTGTTGCGTCAATTGTATGTGTTTTTCTTTCCATAAATTAAAAATATCTAAAATATTTACCCAATCAAATTTATTCTACAAGCTCTATAATTGCCATTTTTGCCCCATTCCTTTTTCTGGGTCCTGTTTTGATTATTCTGGTATAGCCCCCTTTTCTTTCTTTATATCTGGGAGCAATTTCATCAAACATTTTTTTTACTACTTTCTCGGGGAAAAACCGGGCTAAAAACCTTCTTGAATAAAGTGTTCCGCTTTTTGCTTTGGTTATTTTTTTTTCAACAAAACCGGAAACTTCTTTTGCTTTTGCTTCGGTAGTTGTAATTTTTTCCTTTAAAATTAAAGAACCGGCCAAAGACTTTAAAAGGGCTTTTCTTTGGTCTCTTTTTTTGCTTAATTTTCTACCTTTTTTTCTCTTGCGCATAATTAATCTTTCTTGGTTTTCGTTTTAGCTTTTTTCCGAACGCTTACCTTTGCCTTTTTCCCGGACTCTTTTGAATCCGCTTTAACGCTTTTTTTCTTTTTTGGCTCTGTTTTTTCCGATTTCTTAGCCTTAACTTCATCTTTACTTGATAGGGCTTGACTCTCGGGAACAAAAATCTTAAAATGGTTAACCAATATTTCAGATGCCTGCAGAAAGGCATCTTCCGGCTTAATTGTACCATCTGTTTCAATTTCCAAAAAAAGCCTGTCATAGTCAGTTCTTTCTCCAACCCTCATATTTTCAACCCTATAACTTACTTTTTTAACCGGAGTAAAAATAGCGTCAACCGAAATAGCTCCGATTTCCAATTTTTCTTTTTTTCTTGCTTCTCTGGAATAATACCCTACCCCTTTTTCAATCTGAATCTCCATCTCCAGCTCGCTTGAAGCTGAGGTTAGAGTTGCAATCAAATTATTTTTATTGACCAATTCCACCTGAGCAGGAAGCTTAAAGTCGGAAGATTTTACCTCTTTTTTGCCTTTGATTTTAAAGCTTGCTTTTTGTGGCTCGGGAGAAAAAACCCTAAACCTCAACTCTTTCAAATTAAGCATAATTGTTATTACATCTTCCAAAATACCGGGAATTGTTGAAAATTCATGAGGCACTCCTTTGATTTTAACTTGGGTTATTGCAGCTCCCGGCAAAGAAGAAAGCAAAACTCTTCTTAAGGCATTCCCTATGGTAACACCGTAACCCGGATACAAGGAATCTATTTCAAAAAGAACTTTATTTGTTTCTTTTTTAACGATTTTTGGCAAATTGGGTAATTTAATCATAATATAAAAATTATTTATTATTTATTTTGAATAAAACTCAAAAATTGTTGAAAGCTCTGCAGGAGGAACAGCCTCTTCAATATTGGGCTCATCAATAACTTTTCCCTCCATTTTTTCAATATCGAGACTAAGCCAAGAAGGGGGGTTGTATTTTTTTAAAGCGGAAGGTAGTTTTTGAAAATTAGGCTTCTTAAAAGAGCTTGGGTGAATGCTGATTATATCTCCTTTTTTAACCAAATATCCCGGAATATTGGTTATTTTATTGTTAATTTTAAAATGACGATGAGAAACCATTTGTCTGGCAGATCTTCTCGAGGGCGCAAAACCAAGCCTAAAAATTACATTATCCAAACGGCTTTCCAGGGTTTGCACCAAAGAAACTCCGGCATCCGCAATCCTTCCTCTTGCTTTAAGTATTTCTTTAACATAATTACGAAATTGTTTTTCTTCCAAGTTATACCAATTTTTCAGTTTTTGCTTTTCTCTCAAATCTTTACCGTATTCGGAAAGAATCTTTTTTCTTTTTTTCGCTTTCGGGCCGGGCGGATACGGCTTTCTTACCATAGCACACTTCTGCGAAAGACATCTTTCACTTCTTAAAAACAGCTTTACTCCGAGCCTACGGCAAATTTTACATTTTGATTTTTCCATGCTTTAAATTAAAATATTTTTTAAACAATTATAATGTCGGGCCATTAAACTCTTCTGGCTTTTTTCGGCCTGCAGCCGTTATGAGGAACAGGGGTCGTATCTTTTATTGAAATAATCTCTATTCCTCTGGCAGCCAATGACCTGATAGCTGACTCTCTACCCGAGCCGATTCCCTTAACCATAATTTTTATTCTTTGAATTCCACTTTTTTCAATAACCTGATTAATCGCTTCAGCTACTTTTGAGGCGGCAAAAGGTGTTGCTTTTTTTGTTCCTTTAAATCCTATACTGCCGGCACTCACCCACCCCAAAACATTACCATTCGGATCCGTCAGGCTGATAATGGTATTATTGTAAGAAGAAGAAATATAAACTATGCCCTCTTTAACCTTTTTTAAAGAATCCTTAGCCTCTTTTCTAACTTTAGCCTCAACTTTTTCTTTCTCTTTCAACAATTCTTCTTCACTTTTTTTAATAATTCTTTTTTTGCCCATAAATTAATAATTTTTATTTAGGAGTCGGTGGTGGCTTCTTGCCCGAGCCAACGGTTTTTCTTACATTACCCCTTACCGTCCTTGTATTTGTTTTTGTTTTTTGGCCTCTAGCCGGCAAACCCTTAACATGGCGGGAGCCTCTCCAGGAACCGATATCTTTCAACCTTTTAATATTTGTCATTAAATTTCTTTTAAGCTCGCCCTCTACCTTGTACTCTTTTTCAATAACCTCTTGAATTTTTGCAATTTCTTGAGAAGTAAGCTCAGAAGCTTTTTTTCCGGCATCAATCCCTGCTTTTGTTAAAATAATTCTACTCAAATAAGGGCCTACTCCGTATATATAGGTTAAAGATATTTCTATTTTTTTGTTTTCCGGTATGTTAATACCTGCAATTCTTGGCATATATAAATAAGCTTTAAAAACTTAAAATAAAATAAAAAAGAAAAATTTACCCTTGCCTTTGTTTGTGCTTAGGGTTTTTACATATTACATACAACTTGCCTTTTCTTTTAACTGTTTTACAGTCTTTACAAATTTTTTTTACTGATGCTCGTACTTTCATTTTATTATTTTCCCCTATAGACTATCCTTCCTTTTGTAGTATCGTAAGGGCTTAATTCTACAACAACTTTGTCACCCGGCAAAATTTTAATCCTAAACTTTCTTAATCTTCCGGCCAAATAACAAAGAATCTCCTCGCCCGTATCAAGTTTAACCCTAAAATGAGTGCTGGGCAAAGACTCTATAATAATTCCATTTTTTCTTAAATTTTTTTTATCCATTCAGTTAAACGATTTTAATTCTATCAAATTTATTTATATTAGTCAAACCTTAGAGAAAGATCTATTTTATTTGGGTTTTGAGGAGATTTTTTAACCCAAAAAGGCCAAAATAAAATATTTGCTTTTTCAATTTCGGGCTGATTTGCCAAAATAAGCTCGGTCTCAACCAAGGTTTTTCCAATAAGAGCGTTTCTTAATTTTTCAAGATCAATCTCCGAATAAGTTTTGGTTGAAATTGTTAATGAAATATCAATTTCACCCGAATCCATGTCAAACTCTTCATAAGAATACCCTATACTTAGGCTTTCTTCAACAAAATTATCCCCTTCTGAAATTTGGCCAAGAATTAATTCCCGAACATGCCCTTTAAGGTATTCTTTTTCAAAAACCAATGCCCTACACTCCGCTTTTATTTGAAAAGTAAATTCTTCAACTTCTTCTCCCGGTTCAATCGAAGAAAATTTCTCAAGAATATCAACTTTAATTCCCTCTAAATTGTAATAATATTTTTCCTGAACCATTAACTCTTCTTTAATTAATTCCTGACACCCCTGTTCAACTCTTTTGGTTAAAGATTCTTCAGCCTGCCTTAAGTCAGACTCTGCCACTTTGGCAGCCTCTTTTATAAAACCGCCTGTCATGGGCTCGGAAGATTTGGCATAAAACTTGGTGTACATCGGTGTGCCGGCAAAACCGGGAATCGAAAAAGTTGTCGGTCCGATATTGTACTCCGGGCCCGGTTCTTCAGCCACTACGGTAATTGTTATTTCTCCGGGAACTATTTTTCCTCCCTGCTCCGTGCCTCCCGGGACAGTCACCCTTGTCGGAGTTCTAAAAACTTTCCCGTCCGACGAAACAAAACGCGTGGTCTCAATCAAAACCTGAGGTGAGGTTGAATATTCATTATAAACGGTTATTTGCCCTTCGGCTTTTTCTTCCCGCAAAACTTGGGCGGAAGACTTAAATGTGTCAATTAAAGATTTTTCTTTATTTAAAATATAAGTTTTAGATTGGTCGAGAAAAAGACTTTCTTCAAGGTAAAAATTATCCGTCTCAGGCCAAATTTCAATCTCAGCCCTGGGCAGGGAAAAATAAAGAAAAACAGCCAAAATAAACAAACAACCGACAAAAAAAGCTAAAACCTTTTTATTTTTGAAAAATCTTATTCTTGCTGTTTTTCCGGATTCAATTTTCGGCCTTTTCTCTTCCAAGAAAACAGAACTTTTTCCCGGAGGAGTAATATCTCTTAATTTTCTTTTCGACATATTTAATGTATTTTTATTATAATAATTTTAACGTAATTACTCAATTAAAACAGCCTTGATTCTCCTTACTCCGGCACTGGAAGATTCTTCTTTGGTGATTTTAAATAATCCCATGCCCGAAGTTTTTTCCACATGAGGCCCGGAACAAATTTCTCGAGAAAAAACATTTCCGTCCTTATCGACTGCGGAATAAACCGAAACTCTTGAAGGATATTTTTCCTTAAAAGAAGAAAGTGCATCCGACTTCAAAGCTTTTTTAAGCTCCATCTCTTCTCTTTTAATAAAAAGCTCCTTTTCTATCATTTCGTTGACCAGTGATTCTATTTTTTTAATTTCACTATCGCTAATTTTTTGTCCGTAAGAAAAGTCAAAGCGTAATCTTTCCGAATTAATATTGCTGCCTTCCTGAAAAACTTCGTCACCGAGAGTTTTACGTAGAGCGGCAAGCAAAAGATGAGTGGCGGTATGAAGCTTTATTGTCTTTTCACCTTCATCTCCCAAGCCGCTCTTAAAAACTCCGGCTGAATATTCCCGGGAGGAATCTTGGTGTTTTTTCATTTCTTTTTTAAATTCTTCAAGGTCAACCTTTTGACCCCTTTCCCGAGCCATTTCTTCAGTCAACTCTATCGGAAAGCCGTAAGTTTGATAAAGAAAAGCCGCCTTTTCTCCACTAATAACATTTTCATTTTTCAGTTTATCAAACTCTTTCAGTCCCTTTTTTAATGTTTTTTGAAAAACCCTTTCTTCACTTTCCATATTTTCATAAATAAAAGAAGAATTTTTTTCTATTTCCGGATATATTTCCCTATATATTTCAACAACCTCGACAGCAATTAGCTTAAGCCATGAATCAAGATTAATATTAAGTTTTTTACCGTGCCTTATCGCTCTTCTTATAAGCCGTCTTACAAAATAGCCTTGCTGTTTATTGGAGGGAGTAATTCCTTTTTCATCTCCAATAATGAAGCTGGCTGCTTTTAGGTGGTCTGCAATCACCTCAAAAGATTTGGTATTTTCACGATATTTAAAGGAAGATATTTCTTCCAATTTTTTTATAATCGGTAAAAAAAGGTCGGCCTCAAAAACACTGGTCTTGTTTTGAGCAATCATTGCAAGTCTTTCCAGCCCACCCCCGAAATCAACGTTTTGAAAAGGAAGTTTTTCAAACCCTTTTTCTTTTTTAACAAATTCAATAAAAACACTATTACCTATTTCAATAAACCTTCCGCAGTCGCAGTTAATATGGCAGTGTTTATCTTTCCAGGAAGAATTTTCATGATGACCCAAATCTTTTCCCAAATCGTAAAATATTTCACTATCAGGTCCGCCCGGCTCACCTATTGGCATGTTTTCGGGCACACCTGCCCGAGACCACCAATTCTCTTTGTCCGGATAATAAAAAATTCTTCCGCCCTGCATTCCGTTTTTTTCCGCAAAATCAACATCACTCGCTTTTATCCCCTTTTTTAAAAAAATTTCTTTCCAAATAGCCACTGATTCAATATCTTTTTCAATAGCTATTTTCGAATTGCCCCTGTAGACCGAAACATAAAGGTTGGCGGGATTTAAGCCAAGCTCATCGACAAATAATTCAAAAACCCAGTTAAGCTGTTCTTTTTTAAAATAATCGCCTAAAGACCAATTGCCAAGCATTTCAAAAAAAGTGGTATGCCGCATATCACCCACTTCTTCTATGTCGTCGGTCCTAAAACATTTTTGAGAGTTGGCAAGCCTTTTGCCCTCAGGGTGTTTCTGTCCCAAAATATAGGGCACAAGCGGAAACATTCCCGAGTTGACAAAAAGAAGAGTTGAGTCTTTTTCCGGAATAAGCGAAGCTGAAGGAATGATAGCATGACCTCTTTCTTTATAAAAATTTAAAAATTTTTCTCTTATTTTTTTTGAATCCATTTTAAGTTTACTGTTAATTATTAAGAAAACCTGTCAGCCACGGTTGAAGCTACAAAAGATTCCGGTTTTATTTTGGGCTCAAAACCGTTTCCCTTAATCAGTCCGACGATTTCTTTAACCATATCTTTTGTTTTTCCGTTTTCCCCCACATCGGCATGAATATACCTGAATTGATAAAAAAATTTTTTTTGGGGAACCCTTGCTACAATTTTTTCTTTTAAAACCAGAGCTAATTGGCAAGAAAGTAAAACCTCCTCCAAGATTCTTTGTTTCCAATTATAAAACTCCCTTCCTTTATATGTTACTTTTTTAAGAAAAAATCTTCCGCCTTCACCCACCCTTAAAACAACCAGGGCGATTGGAAAATTGGGCTCTTCTCCGGAAGAGGAATCACAACCAACAATAATATCGTAAAAACTTTCCGGCTTTTCAGCCATATACCCTATTATTTCTTCAACCACAGCCTCAATTTTAAGATTTCCTTTTGTCGGGTTAAAAAACCATCCTTTAAATATTTTTTCCATGGTTTATTATCTTATCAATTTTTTTCAGCTGAATCAATTATTTTAATAAACTCTTTTGCTTTTAGAGAAGCACCGCCCACCAAAAGGCCCTGAAAACCCGCTTCCAAAAGATAATCTCGGGCATTTTTGAAATTAACGCTTCCGCCGTATAGTACGAAATCGTGCTTTATAAGAAGTCTTTTTTCTTTTGCTTTTTTCGGACTGCAAGCCTTTCCCGTGCCAATGGCAAAAAGAGGCTCATAGGCTATAATTATATTTTTTATTTCTTCTTTTCTAAAGTTAGAAAAATCCGGTATCTGAGACACTTTATCAACGCAGATAATCGGCTTTAGACCGACTGACAGTGCTGACTTTGTTTTTTTTAAAACTTCTGAGTTTGTTTCCTTAAAATATTTTCGCCTTTCCGAATGTCCGATAATAACATATTCCGCTCCGATTTTTTTAAGCATTAAAAGAGACACTTCTCCGGTATAAGCCCCTGATTCTTCCCAAAATCCGTTTTGTCCGCCCAATTTAAGACGACCTTTTTCTTTTAAAAAAGGTAGATAAATAAAAGGAGGGCAAATAACCACCTCTGTTTTTTTAATCCTATGAGACCCGGCCTTAACCGAATTAAATAAATTATTGGCCTCTTTGGTTGTTTTCGGATTCATTTTCCAGTTCGCTATAATTAATGTTTTTTTCATAAAAATAATCTTTAAGGTTTAATATTTTAAAAAGTTTACTTTATTGTTTTCTTAAGTATTCGGCTGCTTTTTCCGGTTCAATGGTTGAGATTTCCATTTTTGTTCCCATTTCAAATCCGGCCCAAATTGAAGTTTTGGGGAGTATTGTCCAGTGCCAATGATAATGGGAATAATCTTTTCCATCGCAAGGAATAGTATGTAAATAAAAATTATAAGGAGGGTTGGCCAGTCCCTTGTAAAGCTTTCTTAGGGTTTCTTTAAATATTTCAGCCAAATATTTTTTCTGCTCTTCGGTTATTTTACTGAAACAATAAAGATGTTTTTTGGGAGAAATAATAACCTGAAAAGCAGCCTTTGAAGCAAAGGGGCAAAAAGCTAAAAAGTGTTTGTTTTCCAAAACAATCCTTTTTTTACTTTTAAGATCCCAACTGTTCATTTGGCAATAAATACATTTTTTTGTTTTTTTATAGTATTTTTTCGAATTAAGAATTGCTTTATTTAAATCAATATCGATTAACGGGGTGGTAATTATTTGAGAGTGAGGATGAAAAATAGAAGCACCTGCCTCAGGGCCATGATTATGAAAAATAGAAATATAGTTAACAAAACTTTTTTTCATAAAATACTTATATCTTTCACAATAAACATCAAATAATTCTTTAACACGATTGTTTTCAAGCAAAGCCAGAGACTTGCTGTGGTCTCTGGTGATAATTACCTCGTGAAAGCCGACTGCGTTCATTTTTTTAAAAAAAGGACCCTCTTTATTTTCGTCTTTTTCAATATAGGGAATAACCGCGGGATATTTGTTTGGAATAGCAACAGTTGTCCAATTCTTAAAAAGTCGATCTTTTGGGGTAACTTTTTTACCCGAAGCAAGAGCAAAAGTCGGCTCTTCTTGGGTCCCGATTTTACAAAAAGGACAATCTTTTTTCGGCTGACCTGATTTTATTTTTTTTTCCTGCTTAAAGTTCTCCGGCCTCTTTGACCTACCGGTAGCGATAATAACCCAGTCTTTGCTTGCAATGTCATAACGAAGTTCTGATGGAATAATTTTTAATTCTTTTGAATTGTGCATAGTATTAAACCTTAATTATATTTATTGGTCAGCATGTTCCATCTTATTTTCAATAAATCAAAAGCCATCTTTAACATTGATTTAAAGCCTACCTTACTGTCAAGGTCATTTTTCCAATAAACCGGAACTTCTTTTATTTTATAGCCTTTCTTTTTAGCAATAACCAAAATTTCAGGATCAAAAGCAAATCTTTCTATTCTGCATTTTGGAAAAATTTTTTCAACCGCTTCTTTTCTAAAACATTTAAATCCGCACTGAGTGTCGCGAACAGACCAAAGACCGATAACTATTTTTCTGTATAACTTAAAACCTTTTCCCAAAACAGCGTTTCTTAGCCATGGTTGAGGCGGGTCTAAAACCGCTCCGGCTATGTCTCTTGAGCCGATAACAATATCAAAGTTTTTTTCAAAAACAGGCCACATTTTTTCAACCTGATCGATAGAAGTAGAATTATCGGCATCGGTAAACAAGCGAAATTGCCCATTTGCTTCAAGCATGCCTTGTTTAACTACCGCACCCTTTCCCTTATTTATTTTATTATCGATTAATTTTAAGTTTTTGATATGAGGAATTTTTTCTCTTACAACTTCAGCTGTTTTGTCTTTTGAGCCGTCATTAACCACAATTATCTCATAATCATAGTTTTGAACGGACAAATAATCGTTCATTTTTTCTATTGTTTGAGTAATTCTTTTTTCCTCGTTATAAGATGGAATAACTATTGAAAGAAACATATTTAATTAATAAAATTTATAATTATTATTTAAAAATTATAACATTCTAAAAGATTTTTTGCTATACTTTTAGATTGAATCGTCCAAAGAAGTTAAAATTTTCACTCCATTTTTTAAAATTGCAATAGTGTGTTCAAAATGACAGGAAAGAAGCCCGTCAGCGGTCTCATAGGCAAAATTATTTTCCGATTTTATCAACTCATAGCTACCTTCCGATACCATAGGCTCCAAACACAAAACCATGCCCTGTTTAATTTTCAACCCTTTGTGCCTTTTTCCGTAATTTAAAACCTGGGGCTCTTCGTGAATTTCTCTACCTATTCCATGGCCACAAAGGTCACGAATAATACCAAACCCTTGTGCTTCAACATATCTTTGAATTGAATTTCCAACATCGCCTAAGGTGTTCCCGGGTAACATTTTTTTTATACCTCTTTTCATAGCTTTTTTGGTTGTCTTAATCAATCTTTGAGCTTCAGGAGAAATTAAGCCAACCCCTAAGGTAATTGCCATGTCCGTATGAAATCCCTTATAAAAAAGTCCTAAATCAAGAGAGACAATATCACCTTCTTTTAAAATTATTTTATCGGAAGGTACGCCATGCACAACCTCTTGATTAACCGAAACACAAAGACAGGCTGGAAATTTTTGATAATTCTTAAACGAACATTTACCTCCGTATTTTAAAACAAGGCCTTCTGCAGCCTTGTCAAGTTCTTTTGTGGATATACCGGGCTTAACTTTTTTTTCCAATTCCTGCATAATGCCGGCAAGTATTTTTCCGCCTTGAGCCATTGTCTCAATTTCCTTTTCCGTTTTTATTAAAACCATTTTAAGTAAGTGACTTTAAAATATCGTTGAAAACATCGGCAACAGACTGTTCTCCGTTTACTTTTTTAATTTTTAAATTCTGCTTTTTAAAAAAATCAACCAAAGGAAGGGTTCTTTCCCTATATTCCTTAAGTCTTACCTTGATTGTTTCAGGATCATCCAAACCCTTTCTTCTTAAAAGCTTTGACCCGTCAAGAGGGCATTTTTTTAGTTTTATTGTTTCTTTGCTATAGAGTATCGGGTGACGCACCAGCTCACAAATTCTTCTATTGCTGTTTCGAAAAATAGAAGCCTCGGCACTTTGTTCTATTAAAATAACCACAATACTCTCTTTTCCGTAAAGCTTTTTTAAGAGAGGAATAATTTTTTCACCTTCGTAAACCGTTCTGGGAGAACCGGCAAAAATAATATTTTGCTTGCTTAATGCCAATTCTTTTATTTTTTCCTGAACAAAAGCTGCCACAAAAGGCGGCGACCAAAGCTTTCCGCTTTGCCACAATTTTTTTTCTTCTTCAAAATAATATTTCTTTCCGTCAATGGAAACATAGCCACCCTTTTTGGCACGGTTAATCTTTTCCTCTCCGACTTTTGAAGTTTCAAAATAATAAAAACCGAGCTTTTCCGACAAAAGTGCTGATTGAGTTCCTTTGCCTGAGCCCGGAGCGCCTAAAATAATTATTGTTTTTATTTTATTGTTAAAATTTTTCATACTCCCTCATTTGCAACTGAGCATTAATTTGTCTCATTGTTTCCAAAACCACGGAAACAACAATCAACAGCGCTGTACCGCCAATTAAAAATTGAAAAACTTGAATGCCCGTTATTCCGCCAATAATCGAGGGTAAAATTGCTATTGTACCCAAAAATAACGCTCCAACCAACAAAACCCTGTTTAAAATAAAATACATAAAATTGGCAGTACTTTCTCCCGGCCTGATTCCCGGAATAAAACCGCCCATTTTCTGCAGGTTTGAAGCAATAGCCTTGGGGTCGAATGTAACCGCAGTATAGAAATAAGTAAAAAGAACCACCAAAACAAAATATAGGGTTCCATAAAACCACATATTTTCAAAAAGATCACCTATTGTTTTGGCAATTTGACCGACTATCCCGGCAGTGCCTCCCAAAAAATTGGCAATCATTCCGGGAAAGAGCATTATTGACATGGCGAAAATAATCGGAATTACTCCGGCAGGATTAATATTTAGAGGCAAATAGGTGGATGCTCCTCCATACATTTTATTACCTCTTACTCTTTTGGCATAAGAAACCGGAATGTTTCTTCTGCCTTCGTTAATCATAACAACTCCGGCTATGATAACAAAAGACATGGCAAAAAAGAAAAGATAAGCCGGCAAGTTTTCCGGATCCCAACCTGCAATCACTTCCCTAATCTGAACCGGTACAATAGCGATAATTCCGGCAAAAATCAAAAGAGAAACTCCGTTGCCGATTCCTTTCTCGGTAATCAATTCGCCCAACCACATTAAAAATACGGTTCCGGCAATCATGGTTAGAATCGAGGTCATAACCAAACTGAACGGAAGGGGGTCGATTATTCCCTGTTGTTGAAGTAGGGCAAGCATGCCGTAGCCCTGAAGAAAACCCAAGGGAATTGTTGCAATTCTTCCATACTGATTAATTTTTTTTCTTCCCTCTTCGCCCTCTTCTTTATACATTTTTTCCAGGGCGGGAAATATCATTGTTAGGAGCTGAATAATAATCATTGCCGTAATATAAGGACCCAGCCCAAGCATAACAATCGATAAATTATCAAGCGCTCCGCCTGTAAACAAGTCCAAAAGTCCGAAAATTTGAGCCCCCTCAAAAAAATCTCTCATTCTTTCCGAAGAAATTCCGGGAATTGGAATATTTGCCATTAATCTAAAAATAGCAAACACAGCCAAAACAAAAAGAATTTTATTTCTTAGCTCCGTAATTTTAAATATTTGGATAATTTTTTCAAATATCATGGTTAT
>PWRH01000086.1 GCA_003556525.1 Candidatus Nealsoniibacteriota bacterium | reverse complement strand
CTTTTAATACCGTTTTTTGTAGTCATTACTCTACTCTATGCCATAATATTTTCAGAGAATAAAAATAAAATTTTAAAACAATTAATAGTATATTCGGGAAAAGCATTCCTTAGCGCTTTAATCGGAGTTATTTTTGTTATTTGGCCGATCTACCAATTTCATGTAATAAACTATCCTGTTGAACATCAATTAAGAGATACAATAGCGGATATATCCGGCCACCCTGTCCCTTTTATGGTAGACGTTAATATTTGGATGACTGAGCAAGAACCCTTGCGTGGCCTTGCCCAATATTTAAGAGGTCTTTTAATGGCTTCGCAAAGAACAATGTGGGGCAATACCGCTACCTTTATGGGAGAAATATCCGCTGACAGCTGGCCTCATTATTTTCCGGTACTCTATCTTTTAAAGATTCCTTTGGCTCTCCATTTTTTAACCCTGATTGTCTTAATTGGAGCTTTTTTTGGAATAAAAAGAATAGCCAGGCAATTTATAAAACAAATAAGGGATAACTTTTGGTTAATAGCTTTTCTTATTTGGATTTCAATATATTGGGCGGCTACTCTTGTTGGAAATCTCAATATTGGAATTCGCCACCTTTTACCCATTTTCCCGTTCGTATATATTATTGTAGTTTGGGGAATAATTAAAATTATAAAAGCAATGAAAACCGAAAAACAAAAACAGTTGATGGCCGGCGTTGTTTTCATTCTTTTTGGTTGGTATGCTGTCTCTTCTTTGGCAACTTTCCCTCACTATATTCCATACTACAATGAATTGGCCGGTGGAACGAAAAACGGCTATAGAATATCCGTAGATTCAAACTATGACTGGGGTCAAGATTTTTATCGGCTTTTAAGCTTTATAGAAAAAAACGAAATAACCAAAATCCATATTGATTATTTTGGCGGAGAAGATCCAGAGTATTGGCTTAAAGAAAGATATGTCCGCTTTAACCCCAAAGAAGAAAAAGAACCACCAAAAGGATGGTTGGCGGTTTCGCTAAATCATTTTATGGGCGGAACAGTTGATCCTGCTCCCGGATTTGATCAAGAAACAGGATATTATGACTGGCTAAAAGACGTAAAACCAATAGCCAAGGCAGGCCACTCTATTCTTATATATTATATAGATTAATCTCTGTATTTCGGGTTGGCAAAATTGCCAAACCTTAATTCAATATATTCCAAATTCTCTCTTCTAAAATCATCGGCTCTTTCGCTTAAAAGAACCTTAAGCTTGATTATTTGCCAGTCAATATTGTTTTCAATGTTAAAATAAGCGTCCCAGCCCTCTTTTGTTGAAACAATTAATTTTTCCGGCAAAAAGATAAATTCCTCTATTTCCAATTCCAGGTCTTGCTCAAGCTCGGAATTTATCTTTAGAATCAAATCAATCTTTTTACTCTCGATTATTTTTTCTCCCAGTTTTGGCAGGGTGCTTGTTCTTTTGTCTCTAATTTTAACCAGAGATTCCTGCTCTTGCCCGAATTCAAAAACAATCCCCTCTTCATCCAGAAAAAAACATTTTTCTTCTCTGCAAAAAAATGCGGATTCTTTTCTTTCTTGAATTAAAACATTTAAACTGTCGGGAAAAGCGCGATTGATTTTAATTTCCGATGCTTGGGGAAATTTACCCAAAAGCTTTTCTTTAATAATTGACGGATTTGTCAAAAAAATATTTTTTGAAGGCAAAAACAAAAAATTGTCTTCCTGTAGCTCCCGTTCAATAAATAAAGAAACTTCTTTTTCCGATATTTTATCAAAATCGCCTTCAATATTGATTTTTTTTAGTTCAAAAAATCCGGAAAAAAATAAAAAGTAGATTAAAGAAGAGAAAGCAACAATAAAAAAAACAATCAGCCAAAAAACCTTTTTACGATAAAAAGGCTTTTTTTTCTTAAATTTGTGTGGTTTTCTTTTTTTTCGAGACATACGGTTAAAGATTACGATTAATTTTTCTTATTTTTTCAAATAAAAAAACCGGCCAATACCTAAAAGACAAGGGTAAGTCTTGAGTTTTAATATAATAATAAGGCCTACCACCAAAGCCTCTTTTAAACAAACTGGGGCCGGACCACGGATGATTACGGTTTGACTCGGGTTCAATGTAGCCCCAAAAATCATAAAAAAAACATTTTCTTATTTTTGCTTCTTTTATTATTTCCCACTGCAGAAAATAGCTAACCGGCAATTTATGATGTTTTGGAGAAAAGGCTGCTTGATGATAAAAAGCAATCCCGCTCCAAAAAATAACCAAGGCACCGGCAATAATTTCATTTTGATATTTTGCAAAAAATAATAAAGCCTCTTTGTTTTCAGACAAAACCCTAAACTCGTTTTTTATAAAATCAAAAGAAAAAGGAACAAATTTCTTATGATGGGCTGTTTCCTTGTTAAGCTTATTATAAAAATCAATATCTTTCGGATTCTCGCTTTTATAAACCTCAATTTCACTATTTTTCTGAGCCTGACGAATAAGATAACGGGTTGTTTTTCTCATATTTTTTAAAATATCTTCCTCTTTCAAGGAAAGATCCAGCTTCCAGGTGGATTCATAAGCGTTTGCATGCATAGCTGAATTTATAAAACCAAGCTCTTTAAACATTGTTTTATTTTCTTCGTTTCTTTCAAGTAAAGGACTTATTCTAATAAAACTGCACCTTTCTTTTTTAGCGATACTTTTCAGTTTATTTATAAGTGTTTTTAAAATCTCCTGCTTATACTCTTGTTTTTGGCCTGTAGCTATGTTGGGACCATGCTGAATTAAAAGAAAAGAGCCTCTTTTTGCCGTTATTTTAATAACTAAACAAACCGCTATTAATTGATCGCCCTTAAAAACCCCTAAACGCCAAACCTTATTTTTCAATTCTCTGTTAAACTCTCCCCAACTAAAAGACTGTAGAAATGTTTTATTATTAACGTCTTTTAAAAAAAAGTTTTCCCAAATCTCTTTATTTTCTATTTCTTCTATTTTTAAAAACATAAAAAATCAATTTGAAATATTTAAAACAATTTCGCTTAAATATTTTATCATATTTAAAAATTATAAAAAATTATAACTTTAAAATTCACAACTCTTAATAAAATCTACAATTGCCCCGGCTTGCTTTTCCGAAATATTAATATGGGTTGGCAAATTAAATGTTTCGCTTGCCAACTGCTCCGCTTTCGGACAACTGCCTTCAATATATTCCAGCTTTTCGAGCCTGGTGTCTTTCGGAGCAATAACTTTGGTATACCAATCCCCTATTAAAAGATTTTTTTGCCAGGCCTTTTCAATAATTCTATGAGCCTCTTTGTGTTTTACCGGAAAGCGAAGAAAAATACTTTTTTTTCTGTTGTTTTCCGGCAAAAGTTCAAATGCAGCCAAACTGCCAAGTTCTTTAAAATAAAAATCCGAAATTTTTTTACGGTGACAATTAAGTTTTTCCAATTTTTTAAACTGATTTAGGGCAAGCGCTGCCAAGCTTCCGGGAAGTTTTTTTGGAAAATAGCCCGGCTTTAATCCTCTTTTTTCCTTAAAGTGAACAGCTTTGGAAGTAATTTTTAACGACTGAAGGATAATTAAAAAATATTTTCCAAATACAAAATAAGTCGGCAAAATAATCAAACTCATTAAAATAGGATGAAAAAGCTGTTGTTTTTCCCAAAAATAAGAAGGATATCCGATTCTTTTTCGGTAGTTTTTTATTTTTTCAGCTAAAATATCGTCATTTGTAACAGCCATTCCTCCATAAACCGAAGAAATAACTTTATCTCTTGAAAAGCTAAAAAAAGCAGCCTTACCAAAGGTCCCTATTTTTTTATTATTATATTCGGCACCAAGTGCGTGAGCGCAATCCTCTATTAATATCAGCTCATTTTTTCTGCACAACTCAACAATTTCATCCATTTCCACAGGCAATCCAAAGGTGTGCTGAACTATCAATACTTTTGCCGGATTGTTTTGACTCTTATAAAAATCAATTTTCTTTTTTAAGTCCTCAATGTCTATATTGAAATTTTCTTTATTACAGTCGACATAACCCGGCTTTAGTCCCGACCACAAAATCGGATTTACCGCTGCATTACAGGTAAATGCCTGAATTAAAACAATGCTTTCTTTTTCAAGCTCTAAAGAATCTAAAATAGCCATTAGTGCGGATCTTCCACTATTAAAAGAAAAGCTGTGCTTTAATTTTAAGTATTGGCTAAATTCTTTTTCAAGCTTGGTTGAAAAATAATTTTTTCTAAGAAAAGAAAAAAATAATCTCACAGCCAAAAAGAGATCATCTTTTTCAACGTTGGGAGATAAAGATATTGAGATTGGTTTAATTTTCATTTTCAATTGTCAGTTCTTTTATTAATTTTTCCGGCACTCTGCCTTCCAAAAGAATGGCACTATTTTCGTTTTCTTTCAAATAATGTTTTTTAACCTTTTTAATGGCACTGGCAGGGTCTTTAATAAGAAAAATTCCAATATTATCTTTTTTTAAGCTTAAAAACCCTTCTCTGATTTCTTTATAATTGTCTTCTGTCATAATTATTGCCAAATCACAAACCTCGGCTATTTTCCTGCCCAATTTTCTGTGAACTTCTTTTGAAGCAGTACCCAGCTCAATTAAGCAAGGCATAATTATCGATTTTTTGCCGGGCCAAACCTTTAAATAGTTCAAATGAGCCATTACTCCTTCCGGGTTGGCAGAATAACTACTGTCAATAATATTAATTCCGTAAATTCCTTTTTTAAGCTCCATTTGGCCGGCAAAGGGCTTTAGCTTTAAGCAAGCCCGAGAAATTTCTTCCAAACTCATTCCCATTTCCAAAGAACAGCAAGTAGCCAATAAAATATTTTCAACATTTTGAGCACCTAAAAGTCCTGCCCTAAACTCTTCTTTTTCCTTGTTTTTTAAAACAGCCAAAAAAGAAACATCTTCTTTAGTAATATTGATTGACTCCGCTTTTAGGTCATAGCCTATAGTGTCTTTTTCTTCAAAAAAATTACTATAGCAAATTTTTTTATCGATTTTTCCGTTTGGAATTTCTTGGTAAAAATCTCGACAATATTTATTATTTCCGTTGAAAATAACCAAACCGTTTTTTGGTAAAAAATTAACCAGTTCTTTTCCGCCCTCGGCTGAAATCAAATTCTCCATTGAACCAAAGGTTGATAAGTGTTGCTCGTTAACACCTGTTATAATTGCCGTATCCGGCTTGGCAATTTCAGCCAAAAGTTTTATTCCGCCCTTATTATAAGCTCCCATCTCAACAACAAAAATTTGATGATTTTGATTCAATTCGTTTAAAATGCAACGGGAAATTCCCATTTCCGAATTCTGGTGTTTTTTTGTTCTTAAAACTTTTTCCCGGCCGAATTTTTCAGACAAAATTTCAGCTAAAAATTCTTTGGTTGAAGTTTTTCCGTAACTTCCGGTAATTGCAATAACTTTTAAATTTTTAAAACTTTTTCTTTTTCTTTCGGCCTTTTTTAAAATCCGACCGCGTAAAATAACTGTCGGTATTTGAAAAAATAAAACCAATAAAGAAGAAAAAAGAAAATTAAAAAAGAGGAGAAGTAAAACAATAAAATAAAAAAAATCAGGCAAATACAAAAAAGTGTAAAAAATAACAAAAGATATTAAAAATAACCCGAAAATAAAAATAACTGTCATTTTTCGGGTAAATTCAGGAATTTTATTGCGGAAAAAAGAGGCAAAAAATTTTTTACAAGGCTGAGTTTCAAAATGAGCCTTAAACCTTCCCAGGTGATAATTTTTAATTTGCCAAAGCCAAAGCCAAAATAAAAAAAACTTAACCGAAAAAATAAAAACCAAAATTGCAATAAATATTTTTAACATTGAATAAAGCTTAAAATTTTATCCGCCAGTATTTCAGGAACCTCAATTTCCAAAGCATGCCCGGCTTTGGGAATAATAACCAGCTTGGAATTTTTAATTTCTTTATTTATAAAATAAGCGTCTTTAACCGGAACAATATTATCTTTTTCTCCCCAAATAATAACGGTTGAGGCGGAAATTTTTGAAAAAAGAAAAGAAAGGTCTTCTTTTATAACATTTAAATAAGTTTCTTTCATTGCTTTTTCTTTTTCAAAATAAAGATAATCGCTTTTCGGTACGAATAATTTATAAAAAACTTTTCTTAAAAAAGAGTAAAAAGGCAAAAAAGAAAAAACCTTAAAAACAGCTGATATTTTTTTAAAAAAACTTTTTCTAAAAGTTTTTTTTCTAATTCCGGAATTTGCCACCAAAAAAAGCTTATCGATTTTTTGCGGATATTTTAGGGCAAACTTAGCCGCTATTGCTCCCCCAAAAGAATGGCCCAATAAAAAAAACTTTGACTGATCGTATTTTGCCCCAATTTCTTGCGAATAAAGCAAGATATCGTTTTTTTCGCAAAAACTTTTCAGCCATTCAACATAGCTGTCTATTGACCAAGGTTTTTTGAGCGGAGGATTTTCTCCGAAACCGGGTAAGTCCGGTAAAAAAACTTTATGCCCCTTTTTTTCCAAAATATTTTTAACCGAATTCCATTTTTTGGCAGAAGATCCCCAGCCGTGAAGAATTAAAATATTAGCCATCTTTATCTGGTAAAAGTTGCTATGGCTTGTTAATAATTTTTGAAAAACCGGTATATTTTTGCAAAACTTTCGGCACTTTAATACTACCGTCTTTTTGCTGATAGTTTTCAATAATGGCAATAATTATTCTGCCAATCGGAAAAGCGGTTCCGTTTAACATATGAACAAAATTCATTTTTCCAAACTTATCTTTATAGCGAATATTCAGCCTTCTTGCCTGAAAATCAGTACAATTTGAAGTAGAATGAGTTTCCCTGTATTGGTCTTGGCCGGGCAGCCATACTTCAATATCATATTTTTTAGCGGCAGGATCTCCCAAATCTCCGGTACAAATATCAATAACCCTATAAGGAAGCTTGAGCAATTTCATTAAACTTTCTTCAATAGAAAGCATTAAAGCATGTTCTTTTTGGGATTTTTGAGGAGTGCAAAAACTAAACATTTCCACCTTGTCAAACTGGTGAACTCTTAAAATTCCCTTGGTGTCTTTTCCATAGGAGCCGGCTTCTCTTCTAAAACAGGTTGAAAAGCCGATATATCTTTTAGGAAGATTCTTTTCCTCAAAAAATTCATTGCTATGCATTGGACCTATGCTTTGTTCCGAAGTGCCGACTAAAAACAAATTGTCTTTTTCCAAAAAATAAATTTCGTCTTTTCCCCTTTCGGTATAGCCCATTGCTCCCATCATTTCCGGCTTTATAAGAACCGGCGGAACAACGGGAATAAACCCTTTTTTAACTGCCACCTCAACCGCCAAATTCATTAAAGCGAATTGCAACAAAACAGCTTCTTTTTTTAAATAACCAAACCTGCTTCCGGAAACTTTTGCTGCTCTTTTTGTATCGATCAAGTCAAGCTTCTCGGCAATTTCCATATAGTTTTTCGGTGTAAACCTAAATTTGGTTTTTTTAACCACATTTCTCAAGACAAGATTATCTTCCTCATCTTTGCCCACCGGCACTGAATCAAAAGGCATGTTTGGAATCTGAAGCATTAAGCTTTTGAATTTATTGTCCAGGTCTTTAAATTTTTGATCAAGTCTATCGTTGCCTCTATCCAACTCCTGCATTTTTAAAATAATCTTTTTTTTCTCTCTTTCATTTTTGGCCTGCTTGATTTCTTTATTCGCTTTATTTTTTTGAGCCCTCATATCCTCAAGTGCCAACAACAACTGGCTCCTTTTTTTATCAACATCCAATAAAAGATCAATATCAATATCAACCCCCTTTTTTTTGGCTCCCTGTTTTACTATTTTTGGATTTTGTCTAATAAATTTTATGTCTAACATAATAACTTTTTTATTTTAATTTTAATTTATTTAAATTTTATTTCGGCCTCATTGTTGGAAAAAGTATCACTTCCCGCAAAGAATGGGAGTCGGTAAGTAAAGCTACCAGCCTGTCTATACCCAAGCCGAATCCTGCAGCAGGAGGCATGCCGTATTCCAGAGCCTCAATATAGTCCAAGTCCATTCTTTGGGACTCTTCAAGACCTTTTTTGTGAAGTTTTTCTTGTTCGGCAAATCTTTCTTTTTGCTCCAAAGGATCATTTAGTTCTGAAAAAGCGTTAATTAATTCCGCCCCACCCGCCAAAAGTTGAAAATTAGCAAGTTTTCTCGGATCTTTTTCCCATTTTTTTGCCAAGGGTTGAAAGCCTGCAGGATGATGAATCACAAAAGTGGGTTCCAAAATTTTTGGCCGACAATATTTTTTATAAATTTCATCGGCAATTTCCGCTTTTGGCCTTTCTTTTTCAACCTTTATACCAAGCTCCAATGCTTTTTTATACAAAGATGTTTGATTAATTTCTTCCAAGTTAATCTTGGTATATTTTTCCAAAAGCTGATAAAATTCAATTCTTTGAAACGGTGTTTTAAAATTAATTTCTTTTCCCTGATATTTGATCTTGTTGGTTTTAAAAACTTTTTTTAAAACATAAGAAAAAAGTTTTTCGGTTAATTTCATCATTTGCTTGTAATCAGCGTAAGCCCAATAAAACTCAAGCATGGTAAAATCAGGATTATGAAACCTACCAATCCCCTCATTTCTAAAAACACGGCCAATCTCATAAACTTTTTCAAATCCGCCAACCAATAATCTTTTTAAATAAAGTTCCGGAGAAATTCTTAAATACAGGTCTAAATTTAAAGCATTTAGATGAGTCTTAAAAGGTAGTGCTCGGGCTCCGCCATAAATAGGCTGCAAAACAGGAGTTTCCACTTCTAAGAAACCTTCTTTTTCCAAAAAATTTCTTATTTCTTTTATTACTTTAAAACGAATTTCAAATTTTTCTTTTGCTTCTTTATTAAAAATTAAATCCAAATACCTTTTTCTAAAACGATCTTCAACGTCTTTTAGACCGTGCCATTTTTCAGGCAAGGGTAAAATATTTTTCGCAAGCATTTTAAAACTACTAACATTTATTGTTTTCTCCCCCTTTTTTGTTTTAAATAAAACTCCTCTCAAGCAAACAAAATCACCAACATCGAAATTTTCAATAAAAAAATCATAACTTTTTTCTCCCAAGTTGTCTTTTTTTAAAAAAGCTTGAATTTTGGCTGTTCCGTCTTCTATATCTATAAAAGCGGATCCGCCATGACCCCTCAAAGACCTTATTCTGCCTGTTAAAAATATTTCTTTTTTCAGCTTACTAATATTTTTAAAGTCAGTAAAAGCCTGTTTAATCTGACAGGTTCTTTTTGTTTCGGAAGGATAGGCCAAAAATCCCGCACTTTCAATTGCTCTTATTTTATTTATTCTGTTTTTTCTTATCTCTTCAATAGCCATATAATATTTTAAGATTAGCTTATTTTTAGCCTAAAAACAAGTAAAAATACTATTAATCTCTGTTGAAATACCACTCCAAAATTTCTTTGGCTACGGGCAAAACAGCTGCCTGTACACCTTCTACGTTTTCAACCATAACGGTTAAAACAATTTCCGGATCATCGTAGGGTGCAAAAATACTAACCCAATTATGATATCTGTTTCGACCCAATTCAGCTGTTCCGGTTTTTGCAGCCGCAGAAACAGGCAAAGAATTTAAAATAACAGCCGAAGCCTGGGGAGAATTTTGGCCGGTAACAGCCTGCCTCATCCCCTGCCTGACAATTTCAATATTTTCCCGATTTACAAAATCGCTTCGAATAATTTCCGGCTCCAATTCTTTTACTCCAATTATCTCTTTAACAACCTTTGGTCTATATAGGGTGCCACGGTTGGCAATCATTCCATAAGAAACCGTTATTTCCAAAGGAGTAATCTGTAAATAACCCTGACCGATTGAAAGATGATAGGTATCACCATCCCACCAGCCCTCATTAAGAACTTCTCTTTTCCAGTTAATGTCCGGGATAAATCCGCCGGTCTCGTTTGGAAGGTCTATTCCTGTTTCTTGTCCCCAGCCGAATAATTCCAAATACTCTTTTATTTTGGTCGGACCAAGACCTCTTTGACCTTCATATCCCCCGCCAACCATATAAAAATAAATATTACATGATTGAGCAATCGCCTTTCTCATATCAACCCAGCCGTGAACAGTCCAGTCTCTAAACCTGTAGGTAATTGAAGGGTCATATCTATGGGGAATTTCAATATAGGCCGAACCGTAAATTTGTTTTGAAGGACTAATAAGTTCTTCTTCCAAGGCAGCTAAGGCTGTTAACGGTTTTATGGTAGACCCGGTTAAATATTTACCGGCAATAGCCCTATTAAAAAGCGGATTATTTTTTTTAGTTCCAGCCAAAAGCTCCTCTAAAATGTTTGGATCTGAGCCGTATTGAAACAAATTATTATCAAATCCGGGCAATG
Source organism: Candidatus Nealsoniibacteriota bacterium (assembly GCA_003556525.1). GTDB lineage: Bacteria > Patescibacteriota > Minisyncoccia > Minisyncoccales > RBG-13-42-11 > CSSED10-83. The sequence goes on along the minus strand of PWRH01000086.1, from coordinate 2,597 downwards.
AAACCAGCGACAAAATTCCACCGGTATTCGGATCCATAGCTACCACAACTCCGCCTCTGGCTCCAAGTTCTTTATACTTATTTTCCAACACTTCTTTGGATTTCCTTTGTAGGTCTGCATCAAGCCAAAGAACCAGGCTGTTTCCGGAATCCGGCAAAGAAACAACCTCTTCGGAAAAAAGATTTCCCAAAACATCTCTTTCTATTCTTAATTGCCCGTGATTTTTTCTTAAATATTCTTCATAATAATTTTCTACACCTGTTCTGCCAATATAATCATTAATCGAATACAAGTGGGAAAAATTTTTAAACTCTTCTTCTTTTATTTTACTGGTATACCCGATAACATGACTGAAGTTTTCTCCCTCCTTATATTCCCTAATAAGATTCGTTCTTATTTCACAATCGGGCATTTGATCTATTTTCGCTTCAAATAAAATTAATTCACGATGGGAAAGATTTTTAATATTTTTTTCTTCGTCTTGGCAAACCAAATCAAAGGTTAATTTATTAAAAACAAGCTGTTCCATATTTTTATCATAAATTACCCCCCTTTCTGCCTGAAGCCGATGAACAATAAATTTGTTTCTTTCCGCTTTTTGACTAAAAACCTCGCCCTCAATCACCTGAAGTCTGAAAGTCATTACGAATAAAAACAGCAATGATAAAAAACAAAAAAAGAAAAAAGCATAAATAATCTTCCTTAAAAGGGGTACTTCTATTTTCTTTTCCGAAAAACCCAACTCCTCTTCTTTTTTGCTTGCCAAAGAATCCAATAAAATTTCGTGTGGCTCAACATCTTCTCTAAAAGCAAGCTGAACCCTTCTTGTTTTATCTTTTTTGAACAACATTTATTCTAATGTATTTATCAAATACAAAATTAAATAAAAAACAAAGACTTAATAGTATTATCATAAAAAAGCCGAAAAAGCCCGCTTTGTCGTTTAGAGAAAAAACATCCAAATAAAAACCCAAAATAAAACTGGCAAATATTTTTTCTTCTTTGGAAAAATTAATCATATTGATAAGAATAAACAATATTAAGGTTAGAACAAGAATAATTATGGACAAATCAAATAAAACGGTTTTAAGGATAACCAAAATATAAAAAATAACCGCAAAAAAAATAAAGTTTTTAAATAATTTTAGATATTCCATTTTTTACCGGTTTTTAATAATAAATAAATAATCCAGGCTATTTATGTCAAAACTCGGCTCAACTTCCGCTTTTTGAAAAGGGTCCAGGTCAGAAGTTTTAATTTCATTCACCCTGCCAACCAAAAATCCTGCGGGATAAATTCCGCCCAAAGCAGAGGTGGCAACAATATCTTCTTTAAAAAACTCATCTTCTTTGGGTATTAAATCAAGTAAAATTTCAAAGTTTCCGGCGCCTTTTGCCATACCGTAAACCTCACTGGGTTCCGGAGCTTCATCATCCGGCAAATCATCTTCTTTTATATTTCTAATAATCTTTATATCAAAAGAACTTTTTTTATTTGAGATTAAAACAACTTCTGAAAAATTTTCATAAACTTCTCCTATTCTTCCCAAAAGAACTTTTTCACCGGCAACAACAACCATACCCTCTAAAACACCGTCTCTTTTTCCTTTATTAATTAAAATAGAGTCCTCAATAATGTCTTTACTTATCATTCTGGCAAGCAATAAGTCAAAATCATCTTCCAGACCAAGCCCTAAATTTTTTCTTAAAAAATCATTTTCTTTTTTAAGCTCAAAAAGAAAAATAATTTGGCTGACAAGTTCTTGATTTTTAAACTCAAGTCTTTTTATTTCTTTTTGAAGATTAATTTTTTCCGAAAATCCGCCAAATAAACCGGTAAAACTTCTACTTGCACCTAAAAAAGATTGCTGAATCGGAGACGACGCCAAAAAGAAAAAATTTTTAATATCTTTGGAAAAACCACTAAAATTTAAAACAACAAAAACAAAAATAAAAAGCAAAAAAATAACAATTTTTTTTGTTCTTTGTGAAAGATTTAACCTGATATTTTTTTTCATGACCATTAATTAAGCTTATCATAATTATCAATTTTAAATCAAATATAAGTCCTGAATTACTTGATTTTAGACAGTGAAAAAACAGGGGTTGACAAGGTTTTACAGGTTAATATACTAACATTAGATAATAAAAATATAGCTTGAAATTTTAAAGGTAAAAAAGGTCGCTAAAAAATATTAAAAAGTTTTATTTTTTAAAGCTTTTATGCTAGAAGAAAAAATTTTTACTTCCCCTGTCTTAATGGAGGACGAAGACATGGATGATCCGGTTGAAGATTTGGAAGATATGGATGATGATGAAGATATGGATGATGATGACTGGGGAGATGATGATGAAACTGAAGAAGACGTTGATTAGTCAATAAAAAACACCCTTTAAAGGGTGTTTTTTTATTGGTAAAAAAAACTCGAGGTAAGCTAAAGACCAAGCCTTTACAAAATGAGTCAAAGAAGCAAACCTCTTTTACCAAGCCTCCGAAGGAGGCGCAGGTCGAAAAGAGCGCAAAGCGCTCTTGGAGCAGTAAGCTTCACTTTTGCATTCGCAAAAGCTCGCTCTTTGAGTAAATAAAAAAACTCGAG
>PWRH01000055.1 GCA_003556525.1 Candidatus Nealsoniibacteriota bacterium | reverse complement strand
ATGCTTCTTTGGTTGGTTGTATGTCCGGAGGATTGATTACAAAAGAAGGAAGAGATGAGGATGACAGAGCGGTTGCCGTAATGGTTATTAAATCGGATAAAATAAAATTTACCCCTGTTTTGGCAGAGGGATTAAAAGAAGATTCAGCTGCTGTCGGCAGAAAAATTGGAGAATCTTTATCTGACAATTGGCCGAATGATGCAAAAATTCTTTTAACTTTGCCCGGAGGATTAACTGTTAATCCCGATTCCTTTTTTAAGGGGCTTGAGGATTCTTTGCCTCAAAAGATTCCTTTTGTTGGCGGTGCGAGTGCGGGATTACTTGATTTTAAAAGCACTTATCAGTTTTTTAATTACTTGGTTTTGACCGACGCAGCTGTTTGCGTGCTTATGTCGGGAGATTTTGATTTTGAAATCGGTTTTAGTCACGGAGCAGTATCAACCAAGATTAGCCAGACAGTGACCAAAGCAAACAAAAACATTATTCAAGAGTTTAATAATTTACCTGCCTTTGAAATATATAAAGATTTTTTGGGCACTGAAATCAACCATCTAAATATTTTAACTCAAACATCCGTTTGTCTTGGCGTAAAAGCTCCTGAGGGTTCATGTAGCGAAGGCTTTTGTGAGGAGTTAATTTTAAGAATTCCATTGGCTATCTTAGAGGACGGCTCTTTGGTTATGGCCGGAGAATGGCCTCAAGGAACAGAGGTTTTTATATCTCAAAGAAATCATGAAAGAATTATTGAAAGATCCGAGGAAGTTGCCAAGAAAATTAAAAATAAGCTGGATGAGCTGGGAAAAAAACCGGAATTTGTTTTTCATTTTAACTGCATGGGAAGGTCTAAAAATATAACAAGTAAAGAAACCGCAGAAGAAGAAGTAAGAATTTCTCAAGAAATTTTAGAAAGCAAAGACTCTTGGTTTGGCTGGTATACTTTTGGAGAGATTGCGCCAATAGCGGGAAAAAACGAATTTCACAATTGGACCGGAGTTTTGTTGGTCATTTTTTAATCAGCGAGCTTTTACATAGTAAAAGCGAAGCTGGAAAAGAAGCTTCGCTTCTTTGACTATTTTTGTGAAAGCTTGCTTCTCAAAGAGTGCCTTGCACTCTTTTCGACCTACGCTTCCTTCGAAAGCTTGTTATTCAAAGAGCACTTCGTGCTCTTTTCAAGCTTCACTTCTATACATTTCATGTATAGAAGTTTGCTACTCAAAGAGAGCTACGCTCTCTTTTCGAACTGCGCTTAGCGAGTTTTTGCGAAGCAAAAGCGAAGCTGGAGAAGAGATTTATCTCTTTGACTCACTTCGGAAGCTTGTTACTCAAAGAGCGCTTTGCGCTCTTTTCGACCTGCGCTTCCTTCGGAAGCTTGGTAGTTGACGAAATGGGGAGGGTTTGATATTATTAAAAAACATCAATATCCGCAATAAAATGCGGATTTTTTAGAAAATTATTATTAATACTATTTTATTATATGTTCGATATTAAGTCGTTTGAACCGGCCATTGCCCAAATTGCCGAAGAAAAAGGGATTTCCAAAGAAAAAATTTTGGAAACAATTGAAATGGCACTTGCTGCAGCCTATAAAAAAGATTATGGAAAAAAGGGCCAAATAATTAAAGCCAAGCTTGATGCAAAAACAGGCGATGTTAAATTTTGGCAGGTTAAACAGGTTGTTGACGAATCCATGGTTTATTTTGAAGGAGAAGAAGAGGCGGAAGAGAAAAAAGAGGAAGAAGAAAAAAGAACTCGTTTTAATTCCGAAAAGCATATTATGCTTGAAGAAGCGAAAAAAATAAATTCGAAAATCAGCCCGGGAGAAGAATTGGAAATTTCTTTGGAAATTAAAACGGATTATGGCCGAATTGCCTCTCAAACAGCCAAACAGGTTATTCTTCAAAGAATAAGAGAGGTTGAAAAAGAAACTCTTTTTGAAGAGTATAAATCAAAAGAAGGAGAAATAATTTCAGGGATTATTCAAAGAATCGAAGGCAGGAATATTTTTGTTGATATTGGCAAAACAATCGGTATTTTACCAAAAGAAGAGCAGGTGCCCGGAGAATTTTATCGTCCCGGCCAGCGCCTAAAAGCATACCTTTTAAAGGTTGAGGAAACATCAAGAGGCCCGAGCATAGTTTTGTCTCGTGCCTATCCTAAGTTGATTTCAAAAATTTTTGAGCTGGAAGTTCCGGAAATTTCTTCCGGTCAGATTGAAATAAAATCAATTGCCAGAGAGCCCGGTTCAAGATCCAAGATTTCAGTTGGTACCGGTATTGAAGGGATTGACCCTATTGGCAGCATGGTCGGACAAAAAGGAACCAGGGTTATGGCTGTTATCAACGAGCTTGGCGGAGAAAAAATAGATATTATTGAATATTCCGATGATCCTGAAAAATATATTGCAAACTCCTTATCGCCTGCCAAGCCCATAGAAGTAAAAATAATGCCTAAAAGCAAAGCTGACGTAATTGTGGCAGAGGACCAGTTTTCTTTGGCAATTGGAAAGGACGGCCAAAATGTCCGTTTGGCAGCCAAGTTAACCGGCTGGAAAATAGATGTTAAATTAGCCGGCCAAGAGAAAAAAGAAGAAGACTCTTTAAAGGAAGATGCCCCTGAAGAAGAAGAAGTGGATTCTTCTTCGGAATCAGCCGAAAATCAAGAAAAAGACACTGATTTGGAAAAAGAAGATTAATTTATAAAATAAAATTAAAAATTAATTCAATAAAAAATTATGAATTTAATACCTACTGTAATTGAAAAATCCCAATACGGCGAAAGGGCTTACGATATTTATTCCCGCCTTTTAAAAGACAGAATTATATTTTTGGCTGGACCGGTTACAGACGGCTTGGCTAATTCAATTATTGCCCAAATGCTTTTTTTGGCTTCAAAGGACTCTGAAAAAGATATTAAGCTTTATATCAATACTCCGGGCGGATCGGTTACTGCCGGAATGGCAATTTATGATACCATGCAGTATGTTAAACCGGATATTTCAACCGTTTGTATCGGCTTGGCTGCTTCTATGGGAGCTACTCTTTTGGCTAGCGGAAAAAAAGGTAAAAGATTCGCCCTGCCCAATTCCCAGGTTTTACTTCATCAAGTAGCCGGTGGAGTTACCGGGCAGGCTGTTGAGATTGAAATCACTGCCAGGCAGATTATTAAAATCAAGGAAAAGCTAAATAAGGTTTTAGCCAAGCATACAGGGCAACCATTAAGTAAGATTGAAAAAGACACTGACCGGGATTTTTATTTATCTGCAGAAGAAACCAAAGAATACGGTATAATCGACCAGGTTATTAAGCCTAAAGAATAAAAAACCGTTTAAAAATGCAAAAATTTATTTTGATTTTTGCGT
>PWRH01000038.1 GCA_003556525.1 Candidatus Nealsoniibacteriota bacterium | reverse complement strand
TCTTTTGGAGTCTCAGCTTGTTCCGGAAAAACATTAAAAGTAGCTCCTTTAAAAACCGTTTCTGCCGCTGTCCCCAGTTTGTCGTTTAAAAAAACTTCTGAGTTTTCTTTAAAGCTTATTTCCGCTACAGCTTCTGAATCAAAAGAAGAAATAACCCTAAAGGGAATTGATAATACTTTAGCTTCTCCGCTAAACCCTCCCGGAATTCCTCCTATAAAAAAAATTCTGCCTGCTTCATTTGAATAAATAGGCTCTTCCGGCCATAAAACCAAAACAGAACCTCCCTTGGTAGTATCAACAACTTCCAGCTTATTTTGAGGAAAATTTAATTCAGCCTTTATTGCATTGACTTCTTCTTCTTCGGTATCCAGTTTAATCCTAACAAGAAAAATATCATCCAAATAATACTCCCCTTCTTCAGGCTCCAAATAAAGAGTAACAGCTTCTACGCTAAAAGAAAAACATAAAAATAAAAATGTAGTAAATATAAAAATTTCTTTAAATTTATTTTTCATAATTTTAATAATAATTTTTATTGTTAATAATTATTGTTAATAATTAATAATAACATATTTTATCCTGTCCAGTAAGCCATCATAATACTGAAATCAATAACATCAACAACTCCGTCTCCATTTATATCCGCCCGAGGATCACTTGTTCCCCAATAAAACATTAAAATACTAAAATCAATCAAATCAACACTTCCGTCACAATTAAGATCAGCCGGCAGACAAACAATTCCAATGGCAAAACTTAAAACTCGGCTATAACCGCTTTCTTCGGCAAAAACAAGAACCTTGGCTCTTATTCTATAACGATCTTCTTCCAGGGCGTTTGTATCAATATTTAAAGCCCATTCTCCTTGTGAATTTACAACCGTACTTCTTGAAACTTCCTCTCCTTTGCTATTAATAATCGTAGCGTCTATTACACCATTGGGCACACTTATACCCGAAACCTCAAGGTTGTCTCCGGGCATAACAGCCACTTCATTAATTCCAATTGTCGGAGCAAAAACAATATCAGGAATTCTTACAACTTTATCGGGATCAGCTTCTATTGTAAAAGACACGTCAGCCGGTCTGCGTTCTTGGCTATCCTGTGTCTGAAGTGTAAATGTGAAAATACCCTCTAGGGGTTCATTCATTCTAAAACTGAATTCACCATTAGAGTTTGCCGTGGCAGTAGAAAAAGCTTCGCCTTCTTTTAGAAGGGTAACTTCTTGGTTGGGAAACCCCCAACCCTCAAAAATTAAATAAGGTGGTGGTCTGAGAGGGTCTTCCGGAGGAGGGTTTGCCGGCACACCGGACGGTGGCGGCACACCGGGCGGTGGTGGAGGCGGATAATCTGTAGATTCTTCGTCATCATCTTCCTCTTCTCTTGGGAATTCTAAAATTGCTCCATAATTAGTGGTTAAAATAAATTGGCTTTCATCTTCATCCCATCTTAACCACTCTACCCCTGCCCTAAACTCATAAGTAATATCCTCTTGTAGGGCAACAAGAAAGCTTGCAAAAATCAAAGGATCGCTTGATCTTGTTTTAGGAGTTTCACTCCAAGTTTCAACTCCTTTAATTCTGTACTGAAAAAAATTATCACCCCATTCGGCTGATCCTAAGTTTACAAGTGCGCCATAAAGAGCGGCACTGGTTGGTTCGTCTGCCGAAGTATATGCCTGCAAGGTTCTTACAATAGGTTCTTCACGCAAAACATCGGTTCCAACATGAACCGGGTCTAAAATTGCAATCATGGCAGTACCGGAATCCAAAAGATTACCAAAACTGTTAAAAGTTTCAATTTTAATACTATAAGACCCCGTACCTGCGGGATTAATAATTTGACGATCCGGAACGCTTAAGCCTATCTGAACAATAACTTGATCTCCTGCAAATGTATTTAAGTCATTAGCCAAAGTAATAATAACTCTCCCTTCAAGCCCGCTAATAACTTGCACTCCGCTTACTCCCGCGCCGGGAAAGGCTGCTAAATTACGCTCGGTTCCATTAATATAGAGTCTTACATCATTGTGGTTTAGTGAAGGAGTATAGAAAAAACCCTCTCTAGGCGTAATAATTATTTGACCTGAAGCAGGAATAGCGGTCGCAAGAGTAAATCTTACTGTGTGATTGGCTCCGGTAGCCGGCCAAGAAGTAGAGATGGTATCCGAAACTCTGCTTAAACGAGAAGACGCTTCAACAAAACTAAAAACAAAACCAATCAAAAGAAGTGAAACTACTAAATATCTTTGATATTTCCTAAAAAGGCTCATTTTATATTTTTTGGTATTTTCGAGCCTGATAATCAAAATAAAAATTAATTAAAAGTAAAACAAGTAAAATTCCTATTAATCCAAGAATTAAAGCAAAAATTAGGTTGCTTTCCCTTTCCCTTTTTTCAAGTACCTGATAAACCAAGTCTTCTCTTTCTTCAAGCTCTTCTTCCTTTTCTCTTAACTGCTGATCCCAAACATTAAAGGGATTTTCAGGAACGCTTACCGACATACCTACCCCGGAACCCACTTGAGCCAATAAATATCTTGAAATTTCAACCGGACCTACGCTATATGACAGCCAAGAAAAACAAAAAACCAAAATTAAAAGAAAAAGCACGAAATATATTGGAAGTCTCAATTTTTTATTAAACATAATTTATATATTTTAACACAATTGACCGATAAGTCCACTTTTTATAATATTAATAAATAGCAAAATATTAAAATTAATTATTTCTTAATTTTTAAATTTTTTAATTTTTTGTATTGTTTTAAAATAACAATAATTAAAACAAAAAGAACAATTAAGCCGAAAATCATAACTATATTCCACGGTATAATCCAAAAATAAGTTTCAGTTGAAACCATTTGCATACCCATCCCGCCCTGATCTATCGGTGTGCCAAAATTAAAAACAAGCGATGCCTTATATCTGCCAAAACCAAGACTCCCCTGCCACGTTTCTTCAAAACGCCTGATGCTTTCAGGTAAAATATTTAACCCGTCTTTATTAAATGGCAAAACAGCAACTTCTCTGCCTCTAAAATCTTCAATTTTAATTGAACCTATTGGTTTAATATGAACATCGCCCAAATTTTCAATTCTAGTAATAAAATTAACATTAAAAGGTGCAGCATAATAATCTCTATCAGTTTTAAACTCAATAATTTTCGCCTTTTCAATTGACCCTTCAGGAGAATTTAGAAAGACCAAAACTCCAACCTGATGAGACAAATCAACAAACATGCCCTCTTCGATATATTTTTGGTCAACTTCAAAATACTTGGCAGTAAAAACAATGGCTGCATAATATCCACCGGGCGCTATTTTTTCCGGAACATAAAAACTAATCGGAACCTGTCTTGATTGCTTGGG
>PWRH01000047.1 GCA_003556525.1 Candidatus Nealsoniibacteriota bacterium | reverse complement strand
CAAGGACGAGGACTTCCCGCGGTACCACCTTGTTTTTTCCAAACATCACTGCTTGGAACTCAACGGCTAACAAAAATTAGCCTTCCCTTGTAACGGTGGGATTCCGGGCATACTCATCGCAGCCAGCTCCCGGGTGGCCAGAGGAAAATAATCCCCTTCTGCCCGTTCATAGCTTTTGTTTATTATTTTTAATATTGCTATATGCTAATTTTATAAAAAACAAAAAGTCTTGTCAATAGAATGTACTGGTCCATATGATATGATACACCCAGCTCTTAAAAAAACATGAAAGGAAAGTATAATGGATGCCGTATGACAATATACGGCACAATCCTGCCAGGAGCGACATCTGTTGCCCGTTCTGCCTTCCTGACAGGCAAATTAACCAAACGGGCAAAGTATAAAATAAAGGTCTTAGATTGGCACAAGGCTCATGGAAATAACAGCTCTCTGACTGCCAGACATTTCGGTATTGGCAGAATGACCCTATATCGTTGGATTAAAGAATTCAGGCGATACGGTATAACCGGATTGAATGAAAAATCAAGAAAACCAAAACGTTTAAGGAAGCCAACAGTTTCCTGGAACATTGTTTTTGAGATAGTCAAAACAAGAAAAGAATATCCGGCCTGGTCAAAGTATAAAATCAGGACTATCTTAGTAAAAAAAGGAATTACAGTATCAGTAAGTACAGTAGGCAGGGTTTTAAAAAGAAAGGGACTTATTAATCCAAAAATATCCAGGGAAAGAAGAAAGTCAGCTCTATCTCCTAAGAAACGATTTCCCAGAGGATTACGAATAAAAGAAGCCGGAGATATGGTCCAAATGGACATAAAGCATATTATGCTGCCAGGAGGCAAAAGGTTTTATCAGTTTACTGCCATAGATGTCTTAAGCAAGAGAAAAATAATTAGGGTTTATTCTTCTGAATCTTCCAGAAACGGGGCTCATTTTCTTACAGAATGCATCTTAAGTTTCCCCTTTCCGATCAAAGCAATCCAGACAGACAATGGTTCTACATTTCAAAAAGAGTTTACCAAGCTCTGTTGGATAAAAGAAATTCCCCATTACTTTATCTATCCCAGGAATCCTAAGCAGAATAGTTATGTGGAAATATCTCACGGGGCCGATGAAAGAGAGTTCTACCAGCAAGGCAATACCTGTTCTCTCCTTCCGGCAATGCAAAGAAAGGTCAAGGAATGGGAAAATATTTGGAACAATGTCAGACCCCACCAAGCTCTGAATTATCTTACCCCGTCTGAATATCTTTTTAAAGCCCAAAATAGTCCAGTTCCGACAAAAGATATTATCGTATTACAAACTTAACAGGTGTATCATATGTGTCTGAACCTGGACAATAAAAAAGCTTTCTTGTGGAAAACTTTTTTAATGATTTTTAATTATTGAAAATTAAAACTTTTTATTCAAATAAGCTTGTAGTTAAATATTTTTCCCCTCTATCCGGAAAAATAATAACAATCGATCCTCTCTTAATTTTTTTAGCTATTTTCATTGCCGCATACATGGCTGCACCACTGCTCATTCCGACAAAAATGCCTTCTTTTTTAACAATCTGCCTGGTTGTTTCAAAAGCATCTTCGTTTTCAACCATCACTGTTTCGTCAATTTTTAAAGGGTCGTAAATAGAGGGCACTATTGCTTCTTCCATGTTTTTCAGTCCTTGTATATAATGCCCTTTTACCGGATGAGCACAAACTATTTTTATTTTGGGATTTTTTTCTTTAAGCACCTTACCCACTCCCATAATTGTGCCTGAGGTTCCTATTGCTGAAACAAAATAATCAATCTTGCCTTTTGTCTGTTGCCAAATCTCTTCTCCTGTTGTTTTATAGTGAGCTATTTTATTATATTTATTTGAAAACTGATCAGGCATAAAATATTTTCCGGGGTTCCTTGCTACGAATTTTCTTGCCTTAACTATTGCTCCGTCCGTTCCGAGCTTCGGATCGGTCAATATAATTTTTGCGCCAAAAGATCTGATCATCTTCACCCTTTCAATAGAAACCGCCTTACTCATCACAATTTCAACCTTATATCCTTTAACTATCCCGATCATTGCCAAGCCAATGCCCGTATTACCCGAAGTCGGCTCAATAATTATTTTATTTTTGTTTAAAGAACCGTCTCTTTCAGCCTGCTCAATCATCTTTAAGGCTATCCTGTCTTTAATGCTGCCGCCCGGGTTAGAACCCTCAATTTTTGCATAAATATTAACTTTACTGTTCGGACTCAACTTGTTTATTCTAACAAGAGGAGTGTTACCGATAAGCTCTAAAATATTTTTATTTATCATAAAAAATTATTGCTAAATATTTTTTAACCAAATAAAGTTCGTTATAAAAAATACCTAAAATATGGTGGACCGTGCGAGATTCGAACTCGCCGCCTTCCGGATGCAAACCGGATGCTCTACCAAATGAGCTAACGGCCCCAATTACAGTGGGTATGGAAAGAATTGAGCCTTCGGCTTCCATTTTACCCGCCTGCTAAAGCTACTTTAAAATTTTTTGGCTTGTGGGCATGGAAGGAATTGAACCTTCGGCCTCCATTTTATCAGAATGGCGTTCTACCACTGAACTACATGCCCAAAAAATTTTAACTTAGCGGGCAGGTCAGAATGGCGTTCTACCACTGAACTACATGCCCGAAAATTAACCAAAAATATCCTACAGTATAACAAAATAAAACAAAAAAACAAGCTGGCTTGCTATTAAATAAGAACAAACTTCTTGTTTTTTATTTTAGTTTTTTTTCAATATCCTCTATCTCGCTTTTAAAAAGTTTTTCCGAAACAGTTAAGGCTTCCTTTATTTTTTTACAGTTATTTTTGTTTGGAATTTGCTCTTTTGCTTCTTCTCTCAAGGCTTTAAAAATTTTTGTATTAACTTTTTTTATTTTTTCCGTTTTATTTCTAAGAGATCTTTTTTCAAAAGACAGTTTTCTTTTTTGGCTAACAATATAGAAAAACAACATTATTATAATTATTAAAAGAAAAATAATGGCTAAAACAGGGCTCTTTAAAAATGCCCGGAAAAAATTCTCTGAACTGACCGCCAGGTCAAATCTCTCAGAGGCAGGACTTTGATTTCCTCTATCGTCAATCGCTATTGCCCAAATGGCATAACTTCCTTCTCTTATCGGTTGATCGTAAAGATAAGACCAATTACCATTATTGTCGGTTTCAATATCCGTTGTTTTGGGTTCATCATTTTCTTGTTGAACAAAAATCCTGATAGTAATATTGGGATAATCCGACACCCCTCTTATAAACAAGTTTTCATCAATTTCCAGTCTTTTGGGAATATCGGTGATAGTTGGAGGTTCCAAGGCAATACTTACTTCCCGGGCTAAAAAATCATCTTCCAACAAGGCGTCT
>PWRH01000069.1 GCA_003556525.1 Candidatus Nealsoniibacteriota bacterium | reverse complement strand
CAAACCTTAAAGATGCCCTAAAATTTTCTTCACGAAGCAGTTTTTTAACCTGCTCAAAAATAGCTGAAGTTTTAATACCGGAGTAAGTGTTTTTTATAACTTCTTTGGTAATTTTTTCAGCTAGATTTTTATCCGCACCGGCGTTTATTGCCGATCTGTAAACTTTTTCCGAAGAAAAAAGCTCTTCTTTTCCTTCTGAATTTTGAACATATATATTTTTTTCCATAATATTTATTTTTTATTGGAGTTAAAACCTTTTAAAAGGGAATCAATGTCTTGTCCTATATTTTGACCTATATGCCTATAGCCTCCTTCCAAAACAAAAAAAGTATATTTTTTTAAGCCTTTTATTATTCGGCCTATTTTTTCAAAACTTTTTTCGTTAAGACCCAAAGAGGCCAAGTCTCCGTTGTGGCTGTCAAAACCGGCTGATACAGCCACCACCTCTATTTCTTTAAGGTTTATTTTTTTAAGTGCGTTAATTAAAGAGTTAAGATAAATTTTTTCTCCGCAATCCGGTGGTAATGGAACGTTTATGGATTTTTTAGAAGATGTTGTTCCTGTGCCGGGATAGAAAAATCTTCCGTGAAGAGAAATAAAAATTATTTTTTCATCTTTTTCAAAAATTTCTTCGGTACCATTGCCATGGTGCCCGTCAATGTCTAAAATCAATGTTTTTTTATTTAAATTACGGACAGCAATGGCAATATTATTTAAATAGCAGAATCCTTTTGTTGAAGCTCCCAGAGCGGGCCCACTTATGCCTGCATGATGTCCCGGAGGTCTCATTAGTGAGAAAGATTGTTTTTTAGCTGCCAAAATTGCTCCTCCGGCAGCCAATTTTGCATATTCGTAAATATTTTTATAGGCGGGCGTATCTTGGTCTCCACCTTCTCCTCCCTCAAGTTTTATTAAATATTTTTTACTGTGAACCTTAATTAAGTCTTCTTCTTTTGCAAAATCGGGCTCTTCCAGCTGATAGCCCGATTCTTGAAGAAAATTTTTTGCTTTTTTTACCCTTTCCCTGCTTTCAATATGTCCGTTTCCATATTCCAGGCATTTTTCCGAAAAAATTATTTTCATTATAAATAACTATAGCAAAAAATTTTATTTTTGGCGACTTGTGATATAATGGCTTAAAAAAGGTTGATGTTTTTTTAATATAAATAAAAAAATGAATTGTACTTTATTGGATAAAAAAATTAAAAAAATGAACTGGTGCGATATTCAGCTTATTAAATTAAGCGTAGCCGGGTTTATTTTAATGCTAGCCAAGTTTTGGCCCGGCCTGCTCGGTCTTGAGTGGTATTGGTACGGAATAATTTTTGTCTTAGCTGCTATTAAGCCGTTAATAAAAACTTTTGGCTAATTAGCCGATTTTATTTATAAAAATTATTAAAGTGTTTTTTATTGACTTTATAAAAAAACATAAGGGTTTCTTTTTCCTTTTTATTTTTATCTTGGCTTGGATTATTTTGGTTTCGATTTTTCCGCCCGATAAAATAGTTGAGGTAATAGGAGTGCAAACAAGCTATTTTATAATATTTCTAACTGCGTTTATCGGTGTTTCCGGATTTGCCTCAGCTCCTTTTTACGCTACGCTTGTAACAATGGTAAGTACCGGAGAGTTTAATTTAATTGTTCTTAGTTTGATTGTAGCTCCGGCAAGGGCTTTTGGCGATAGCCTTTTTTTTATTTTGGGATATCAGGGCCATTTTGTAGCTAAAGAAAAGCTGGGGAAAACATTAAATTTTTTTTCTCTTTGGCTCTCAAAAAGGCCCGGCTGGGTAATTTTTTTATTTGCCTATCTCTATACTTCATTAACGCCTCTTCCTCAAGATATTTTAATGGTTATTTTGGGGCTTGGCAAAGCTTCTTTTAAAAAGATTTTACCGGCTGTTTTGCTTGGTAATGCCACATTTGTTTTTTTAGTTTCCTATCTTGTTTCACTGGCACTAATTTAAACAAAAAAGTGCCGAAGATTATCTTTGGCACTTAAATTTTTTTTTGTAGGCCGGACTATTTGTTGCTTTAGCTGCAAGAGAGAATATTTTTTTATCTTGACAATCTCTGGTTAGAAAATTAAGAAAAGTATTGTTAATTTTATTCCCGGACTTAATTGATAAAATCAATAATTCTTTTTTTTCTTTAATGTTCAGTTTGTTGAACATGTCAAAAATTATGGTCCTATCTATCGCCTCTAAAGAGTTTGTTAAAATTATTGCTCTGATTAATTCTTTTTCCTCTTTAACATTAAGATATTTTTTTTGTAGTAAAAAATCTTTTCTGTCATTTATTGCCTGAATTATACCTTTTTCCATTTCTTCATCAATATCTTTTGCTGCAAAATAAGCCCCTTGTAAGTCGCCTCTTTTTAGCCTATATTTTAGTTCGTTTTTTTTATAGCTATAAAATATAACTATAAAAAAAACAGTAAAAAAAATTGTTAAAGAAGCAAAAGACAGCAAGTCCATCTTTATCCCCCCTTTTCATATTTTTTATATTATATCATAAAAATAATTTATGTAAAGACAAGTATTTGAGTATTTTAATATTTATAATATAATTAAGACATTAATAAATATTTAATTTTATGAAAAAAACCACACTTTTTTTATTGATATTTTTAATTTATCCCTATTTTGCTAATGCCGCTATGGTAAATACGGATAGAACTCTTTTAATTCAGAGAGTTGAAATTCTTCGGCACGAAATTAATGTTCTTAGATCTCTACTTTCTAATTTCCGCTTAAGGCAAGAGATAAGCTCTCCCTCATATATTGCAATAGATCTTTCAACAAATTCCGTTCTTGCCCAAAGAAACTCAAGCCAATCATACCCAATAGCTTCGATTACCAAGCTGATGAGCTCTTTAGTAGCATTGGAAAACATTGAAAAAGACAAAACAATAATTTTAACGGAAAAAATGCTTGAGCCCCTTGGCCAAAGTCCTTCGCTTTATTTGGGACTTAATGTTAGTACGGAAAATCTTTTAAAAGCAAGTCTTATTCAGTCAAGCAATGATGCTTCCGAGGCTTTGGCCCATTTTTTGGGAAAAGATAATTTTTTACTTTTAATGAACCAAAAAGCAAAAGAGCTTGGTATGAATAATACTGTTTTTTATGATGCACACGGCCTAAGTCCGCAAAATAAATCCACTCCCGAAGATATTGCCAAGCTTTTGGACTATGTTTATCAAAATTATCCCGAAATACTTAAAATAACAAAAGATAATGATTTTTGGTTGCCTGACGCTTCCGGCAGAATGCTTAAGTTTCAAAATGTAAATAATTTTTATTATTTAAATTATTTTATTGGGGGAAAAACAGGTTATTTGCCCGAGGCAAGGCAAACAATAGCCGGAATTTTTGAAATAAAAAAAAGGCCTGTTGCGATTGTTTTGCTTTATTCAAGCAATCGCCAGGCGGATATTTTTTCGGTTTTAAGAAATATTGAATCAAGCAACCTTGTTCGTTAATTCTCTATGGTTGCAGTGCTCGCAATCAATACAACAAACCCCTTTTTTATTTGCTTAGGCGAAAAGGGGTTTTTTGTTCAAAGTCATAGATATTTTTTTTCTTGGAGAAGCCGTCAAGCTATCTTTCATAATAATCTATTTTTTTGGTTTTCGAATCTTTTATGATTTTGATTAAAAGTAAACCGATAATTCCCACAGAGCTGACTATGGTCCAAAGAATAAATCTATTTGGCCCCTCGGCTTCTTCTTTCAAAAGAAAGCTTGCAAAAGCGACTGACGGACCGATAATTGCCATAGGAAGAAAAAACAAGGAATATTTTGCATATTTTGCTTTTTTGTCCACATCCAGGTCCAGGCCGGATAATGATTCGCTGGAAATTGAATTTGGTCCGGCTATCGGGTTGCCACAGTAAGTGCAAGAAGAAACCCGGTTTGATATCATTTTGTTGCATTTGTCGCACTTTATTAAGCCCATATATTTTAAAAAAATTATTTGCTTTTTTTTCTTTTTGGTTTTTCAGTTTTTCTTTTTCTTTTTTTGGCTTTTCTGTTAAGCCTTTTTCTGTTAGCCCAACCTATACCCATATTTTTATTAAAATTAAATTTAAAAATTAGAGACCTTTATTTTATTGAATTATAATATTATAGCATAAAATATTTAATTTTCTATTCCGGATTTTTAACTTTTCCGATAAAAAGAATTGTGCCTGTTTCTTTTTCTTGAATTATAAAGATAAAAGGTCTGTCAGCCCGGAAAACCGGAACCGGCTCTTCGGGCATGGCGGTTAGCTCCATAACAATTCCGGTAGCAGCAGCAGCTTCCGTGCCTTTTTCATCAACCTCAACAAAAGCCTGATGAATAACCTCGCTGATAAATAAATCTTTTTGACCGGTAATCCCTGAGAAATCCGCTGAATCACTAAAAGATTTTGGCATTCCCATGGCACCTAAAACAGGCTTTAAAAAGTATTTTGTTTCCAGTTTGAATTTTGGAAAATAAACTTTTACTCTTTGTTTTGTTAGATTTTCTTGCCAATGATTAATATTTTTTACGGTTAACTGTTCTTCCAGGACTGTTAAGTCTCTTTCTTTTGGAAGTAAAACAAGCATTGAAGTTTCTTCTCCGGAGTAAGGCATCTCAAGGACTTGAAAATCATTTTCTGCATAATAAGGAAACTTTGCCTCATCATCCAGCCTTTGCATCATTTCCACCCTTATTGATTCATTCGGAGCAATATAGAAGCTGTCTGTTTTTGTATTAACTTCATTAAATTCTTGAAGCCATTCTCCTTTAAAATAAATTGCATTGGTTAGAATTAATCTGGTCAATGGACTTATTGTTCCTTCAGCAATAAGGTTTTCTATTTTTCCCTTTGTTTGAGCTTCTACCCATTCATTGATTCTTTTTCTTGACTGTTCGGGCCTTTCGACAAAATCAAGGCTTTCAATCAATCCCTGATAATATTTTGAAATAACATTAAAATAATCATCTGAAAAAGAAAAATCTTTTTGTGGCCAAAGAGCATTGGCAACATTAATTTCGTGAGAAACATTTTTTCTCAACAGCCAATTTTGAAGATTAAAATAAGAGTCTCTGCGGCCTTGATTATCTTTTGGGAAATAAAAAACATTTTCTATTTCTTTTGCTGTTTCGTTTTTTGCACCCTCATAAGCCATAGCCAAGGCAATTGACAAGCTATATGGAGAAAAGAAAATATTTTCCTCTTGATCTTTAACTTTACTATATAGGTCCAGGGCAAATTGATTGTTAGCTGAAATAATGTCTTTTATTTCTTCCGGTTCGGGTTTTGGTACAAATATTGGTTCTTCTTCTGAAAAATAATTTAAAAATATAAAAACTCCAAAAAAAACAATAATTACTGCAATTAATATTATTATTTTTTTATTCATTTTCTTTTATTTTTTTGTCTTTTATTTTTTTATACTCCAGTCTTGTTGCCAAGTTCCAGGCACGAGGAGCCTTTTTGTCTATTTTAGCCGATTTTTTCTTTGGCTTTATTTTTTTTATTATTTGTTTTTGTGCTTTATTTTTCATAAATATTTAAAATAATTTAATTTATTGAACTTATTTAAGAATATATCATTTTTAATTTTTTATCAATTTTTTAAAAAAAGCCTCTCTAAAGAGAGGCAAATATTATTTTTTTCTAACCCTGTCCATACACCAAAACGGCCAAATAAGATAAAAGAAGATAAAAATAATTATTCCTGAAACTGTTATTAAAACAGAGCGCATTTTCAGCACCTCCTTTTTATGTAAAAGAACAAGAATGGTGTTGATTTTTATTCAACCACCTCCCAAGACTGATTATACTTTAATAATTCTCCGGTTTGGTAGGAAATACAACTATCAATTAAAGAGGTCGGTACTTCTTCTTCAAAAATTATTTCACACAAAAAATTTTCTTGAGTTGCCTGGAGTGTTGTCCACCTATTATTTTCTTTTTTAATAAGAGATTTTGCGCCAATCCCCCATTTGTCTTTTATCTCAATTAAGGCAAAATCATTCTCTACTTTATAAATATCAATACTTATCAGGGGGTTATATTCCGGATTCATCTGACCGTATATTTGATTATATTCATAAAAAGTTTCAGCCCTTGTTATGTCTCCGCATTCAAGAGAGAAATAATAATTTTCAATTTCAAAAATAATGCATTTTATATTTTCTTTTTCAAAGCTTTTTTTATTTTCTTTGCTGTTTATTTCATTAAAAGTAAGGTTGTCTTTAAGATAGAGCCTTAATTTTTCTATACACCAATTATCAAAAGCCTCCCCTTGTAGTTCAAAATAAAATGTTTCCTTAATAAAG
This sequence comes from Candidatus Nealsoniibacteriota bacterium, assembly GCA_003556525.1. Classification (GTDB taxonomy): domain Bacteria; phylum Patescibacteriota; class Minisyncoccia; order Minisyncoccales; family RBG-13-42-11; genus CSSED10-83. The sequence goes on along the minus strand of PWRH01000069.1, from coordinate 6,864 downwards.
CCTATTTCTTTGCTTTCTTTTATCCAGGTAAGTCCTTGGTATTTTTCTTGATATTCTTTTTTTTCAGCAGTTGCGCCAAAGCAAGAGGTTGTTATTTCATATTTTAGCTCCTCAATAAAACTTTCAAAATCAGAAAATTCTTTTAAATCATTAATTTCATCAACATCTTCTTGCTCTTCTATAGGAGCTATTTTTTCCGTATTTTTTACTAGTAAAAACATTCCTCCCACCAATATGCCGGCAAAAATAAGTATTATCAATATTTTTTTTATATTATTCAACATATTTTAATATTTTAAGTATCTTAATTTTATCACTTAACACAATTTAAAACCAGCAATTTTTTAAACTAAAAAAACCTGCCTTAGGGCAGCGTTTTTTTGTTTATCTAATTTATATGAATTATTGTTTTAATATTCATTTTCAGAAATTTTAACAGCTTCAAAAACAAATAGTGGGGGCATGTTCAATGGCCTGATGTGGGAATAAATATTATTAAAATATTTAACAATTAATTTTTTGGATTTTTTTGTAAATTGATAAACTATAAAAATCCCTTTATTTTTCAGTGCCCTGTATGTATTTTTAACCAGTTCTTCCCTTTCCTGATAGTTTAAGAAAGAAAGCGGTATGCCGGAAATAACATAATCAACTTTTTCAATATTTTCTTTTTCTAAAATTTGATTGATATTTTGAGCCGAATCGTTAAAAACTTTCAATCTTTGATCTTTATTTTTTAACAACTCCAATGCAAGGCCCTTGTTTCTTTCAATAACTATTAATTTTGAGTTAGCACTTATTTTGGAAAGAAGATATTTTGTAAAAACTCCGTTACCCGGCCCATACTCAACAATAACTATGTCTTTATTAAAATCAATCCTTTTGCAAATTTTTAAGACATTTTTTTTGCTTGTTGGTGCAACTGAAGCAACGTGTTTATCTTTGATAAAATTGAAAATTAAGCTATTTTTAATCATGAATTTTTGTTTCCCAGAGGCCGTGAACATTACAATATGCTCTTATAAAGGTTACTTCCATCCTGGTATAAAAATTTGATTCCGGTTTTTCTCCGGGTTTTAGAAATTTTTTACCCGACTTTCCGTCAACAGTATTAATTTCTATCCATTCAATATAGTGGTTTTCTTCCATTGGGTGCTCTTGTTCGCCTATTTTTATTCTAAAGCCGTCCTTGCCCTGACAAAGATTTGGTGGTAATTCTTCGATAACGGGCAAATGTTTTTCAGCGCCCTCATCCTCTGTTTTCGAACTAATTAACTCCATTGGTTGGCCGCAACAGACAAGTTCTCCGGCACCCGAATGTAAAACTTCAATAATATTTCCGCAAATATTGCACTTATATATTTGTTTTTGGTTTGTCATATTGGTTAAATAAATTATAATATTATTTGTTTATAGCATAAATTATTGGTAAGTTCAAATTGAAAACCGCATTTAAATTTATAAATGCGGTTTTTGTTTTTTTCTTAAGAGTGCCAAGGCCAATCTATACTTTTCCATTCCGGTCCGGGATTCAATTCTTCTACTTGTTTTAGTAAATCGCCAAACCCATACTCTTTTTCAATCCGTTCTAAGTATTCTTTCTCGCTTTTAAAATTCTTATGTCTTCTTTGTTCTCTTTTTTCCCTAAAACTTATTGCTCTTTGAAGCGGATCCCATATTTTTTTTCCTTCTATCATTTTTTCTATAATATTAGACTCGCTTAATTGGGCGGCTTCTGCTTGTTCGGCAGGAAGCCAAATGTCTTCGCAGGCTAGAAAGCTGAGTATAGGAAGTTTTAATCCTATCGATATTGCATTAAACCTGTATTTCTTAAAATTAAAACTGACAATAGTAGTTTTTTGAGGCCAATCTCCGGTTTCTTTTTTAAACGCAAGAAGTGAAAAAAACAAATTTTCGAAAGAATCTCTTGCAAATTTTTCGAAAATTATTTTTTCTTCGATAATTTCTGCTTTCTCAACACCAATATTAAGTGCAAAGTCATACACTTCTTCTGCTTCGTTTTTGTCAACATTAAGCTCAGGTTGAGTATTGCCTCCGCTTAAAACAAGCATATGGTCTCTGTCCAATAAATCAAAAGCCTTTTTAATATGGTCTTTGTGTACAGGTTCTTGCCCGCGGTAACCTCCGTTCCCATAACCTGTCAGTAAAATCATGTTTGCCAACCAAATCACTCCTTTTAATTTTTTAAATTACTAAATAAACTATAATATATTTTTTATAAAAGTCAAATAAAAAAAGTTGGACTTTTTATGTCCAACCGTTATTTAGCTATTTAAAGCCAGGGCCATTTTATTTCTTGCCAGCTTAAGCCGGGTTCAAGTTGGTTTAGCGAGTTGAGTAAATCCCCAAACCCATAATCTTTTTCAACCTTTTTCAAGTATTTTTTTTCGCCTAAAAAACCTTTCGAAGTTCTTTGCTCTCTTTTTTTTCTAAAAATCAAACTTCTTTGAAGAGGATCCCATAATTCACCTTTGTTTATAATTTGATTAATAATGTTTCTTTCACTTATTTGAGCCTTTTCTTTATGTTCGGGCGGAAGATAGTTATCTCCAAAACCAAAGAAACGAAAAGCGGGCAGTCTTAATCCTTTTGAAATAGCATTAAATCGCGTTCTTTTAAAATCAAAACTGACAACAACAACTTTTTGAGGCCAATCCCCGGTTTCTTTTTTAAACGCAAGAAGTGAAAAAAACAAATTCTCAAAAGAATCTCTTGCATAAAGTTCAAAAATTATTCTTTTCTCTATATCATTTCTGGCAATGGCGTTTTCTTTGGCATACAAATACATTCCTTCTGCCTCGGTTTTGTTAATTTTTAATTCGGGCCGGGTATGGCCTCCGCTTAAAACAAGCATATGGTCTCTGTCTAAAGGAGATAAAACCAAATCAAAAGCTTTTTTAATATGGTCTTCGTATGCAAGTTCTTGCCCGCGGTAACCTCCGTGCCATTTTCCCTTATGCCAAATAGCGTGACCGGCCAACACAGTCATATTTACCAAGCTAAACACCTCTTTCTATTTTTAATTTGCTAAATAAACTATAATATATTTTTTATAAAAGTCAAATAAAAAATGCCATTCTTACAGGTGAATGGCGACCTTTAATTAGGGTCGATAAAGATTTTTTTATCCATTTTTATCCTCCATTTTTTGAAATTATAACAGGTATACTTTTTTTACCGGTTTTTTTATTGTAAATCTTTTTTCTCATCCTTTTTAGTGCATTTAATCGGAGCAAATTTGAATTCAAGCAGACTAAACTCTCCATTGCGACCAAACATAAACACTATTGTAACCTTAACTTTTTCATTGCTTGGCGTAGAGTAAAAAAATACGCTCTCAACCTTTTGTCCGATAAAATAAAGCATTTGCTTCACCTCCCTTTTAAATTTGTTGAATGTACTAAAATATTATCTAACTATAAAACTAAACTAAAAAACAAGCAAGCTTTTTGAAATTTGATTTAACGGTCGATTACCTAAAAGCTGAATCGCAAATATCTTTAAAATCACAAAAACCGCATTGCCATCCGGGTGTCGGTTCAAAGTTACTATTTTTTATTTGTTCAATTGTATTAATTATTTTTTCTTTTAACTGCTCTTTTTCTTTTTCGCTTCCCAGAAAGGAAGATTTTTTATTATCGTTTAAATAATGATAAACCAGCTTATTCGCTTTAACTTCGAAAACCTCTTCAGCCGCTATCTGGTAAATTAGTAACTGTTCTTTATCTTCCGTAGCTAGCTTATCTTTTGATTTTCCGGTTTTATAATCAATAATTATTGCTTTTTTTTCTTGCTCATCAATTCTATCTATTACTCCATATAAAGTATGACCTTTTATTTTTAAATTAAAAGGAATTTCCAAGGCAGGCCTATCGTTTATTTTTAAAATTTTGGGAGGATTTTTTATAAAATCTTTATAAAACTCTTTAATTATTTTTTTTCCAAGATTGTAATATTCTTGTTTTTGTTTTTTGCTTTCATACCATTCGTCCAACCAGCTTTCCTCATAAATTTGCATTAAATTTTTAAGATCGTCTTGTTCAGTGTTGAGAACGGTTTTTGCTCCAAATAGGCCTTCTTGTTTTGTATCTTTTTTTTCGTTTATCTGCTTTAAGAATTGATAAAAAACATTGTGCATTGTTTTACCAAAAGAAAAAACCGCCTTTCCTTTTACCGGGACTTTTAAAATAAAGGCAAACTTATATTGCAGGGGGCATTTATTGAACGCTGCCAGTTGAGAAAAAGAAAAATGAGGTGGTAAATAAGTTAATAAATTTTTTGATTTTGAATCTTTAATTTTTGTTTTTTTTCTTAATAATTCATTTTCGTTCTCCGATTTTGAGCTTTGTTCCCTGTTTTCGTAGCCCAATTCATTCATAAATCTTGATAATTTCTTTTTCCTTTGCCCGCCATAGTCTTTGGCAGAAGTGAAATAAATAGCTTTTTTGGCCCTGGTAATAGCCACATAGCAAATTCTTCTTTCTTCTTGCAAATGAATATCTCCCAGGGGCTTTATATCTTTGATCAATTCTTCAGGTAATTCAATCAGTTCCTTTCTTTTGATTGTTGGAAATCTTTTATCAACCATGTTAACCAAAAAAACATATTCAAATTCCAAACCCTTGGCTCCGTGAATAGTCATTATTTTTATCATTTCAGGCCCCTGTTCCAAATCAAATTCAAGTTTGCCTTGGTCCCCGGATTCTATTTCAAGATTTATTTCATCCAAGAAATTATTTAAAGTCGGCTCTATTGCAACATTTTCAAAATTTTTAATTTTCTTGTAAAACTGATTAAGTAGAGAAAGTGACTCTTTTTCTTTTTTATTTATTAAATATTTTAAATATTTGGTATCTTCCAAAAATTTAACCATTATTTCAGAGGCGGGTTTCTCTTTTGCCAAACTCCGATGTTTTTTGATTAAATTAATAATAAGATTTATTTTTTCTTTTGTTTCTGGAGAGGTTTCTTTAATTGAAAAAATTTCTTCCATTGCCTCATAGAGTGATTTTGTTTTTTTTCGGCTATATTGGGTAATTTTTAGTATTTCCTCTGTTGAAATATTAAAAACAGGCAAGTTTAAAACTCTGTAAAGTGCAGGGCTGTCGTCATAATTATTTAAAGTTTTAAAATAGGAAATCATGTCCAAGATAACCGGTTTTGAATAAAGGCCTCTTGAGGCTAAAAACTGATAAGGCAGGCCCGCTCTTTCAAGAGCCCTAACAAACGGGATTGCCGAATCATTTGCCCTGACTAAAATTACAAAATCGTTATAGCTTGCTTTTTGATCTTTTTTGAGTATTTCCAATATTTTTTCTATTGTTTTATATACTTCCTGTTCCAAGTCTTTTGCGGAAATATGTTCTATTGTGCCTTTGTCTTTTTTTTGAGCAAATAGTTTTTTATTTATTTTATCAATGTATTCAAGTCGGTCAGGATCGTTTTGTTTTATAAAATTATAGGCTAAGTCTAAAATATTTTGACTGGATCGATAATTTTTGATTAAAGAAACCTTTTTTGCATTTGGAAAATCTTTGTTGAATTGAATTATATTGTTAAAAGAAGCGGATCTCCATAAATAAATCATCTGATCGTCGTCAGCAGTAACGGTTAGGTTGTTTTTCGGTTTGGCTAAAATTTTAACAAGCTCGTATTGCGCCCAATTTGTATCTTGAAACTCATCAACCAAAATATATTTAAATTTTTTGCGATATTTTTCCAAAATTAACGGCCTTTTTAAGAAAAGTTTTAAACAATAATTTATTAGGTCTCCAAAATCCAAAAAACCGTTTTCTAAAAGCAGGCGCTGATAAACATGATATGCATTGGCTATTTCTTTTACTCTTTCCACGTCTTCGTTTTCCGGTAAATTATTACTTGTTTTTAATTTTTCACTGTATTTTAAATATTCTTCAGGGTAAACTCCCTGGTCTTTACAGTGGGAAAAATGAGAGATTAGCGCTTGAATAAATTTTGTCGGACTGCCCAATGGTTTATAATAATCAAGTTCGAATTTATCGAGGTTTTGACGAATTAAAAGCCAGGCAGCTGTATTGTCTATAATTTTAAAATTTGCAGGCAAGCCAATATTTAAAGCATAGTCGCGTAAAATTCTTTCACAAAAAGAATGAAATGTGGAAATCCATAAATCCATATAGCCTAATGGCAAAAGAAGATCAACTCTTTCTTCCATTTCAGAAGCTGCCTTTTCAGTAAAGGTTAGTGCCAGTATTTCTTCCGGCTTTACTTCACCCTTTTCTATTAAATAGGCTATTCTTTGAGTAATAACAGCTGTTTTGCCGGTGCCTGCTCCGGCAATAATTAAAAGCGGACCGTTTTTATGGGTTATTGCTTCTTTTTGTTCTTTATTTAGATCCATAAAATAAAAATAGAATTAATTATCTTATAGTATCAAAAAACCGGCAATTAAGCTAATTATTCCCATTTACAAAAAAAAGATAGAAAGCGGATTAGCTTCCTATCTTTTAAATAATTATTTTATTAAATTGTGGTTTTTCGAGGCTTATTGCTTTTATAAATGATTCCATGTGCTAACAAATTTTTTTTCAAAACGGCCAAAGTTTTCTTTAATAATTGCCATTTCTTCTTTTAGCGGCTCTAGATAATAAGCGGTTTTATTATTCTCTTTAGAAACTATTTCGTCTAAACCCCCCATTTCTTTTTCGAGCTCAGTTACGCTTTTTTTTAGCCCCAAGACAAGTGATCTAATTTCGTTCAGCTTGGAATTTTTAGTCACAATAACTACCTCCTTTTTGTTTTTTTAAACTACTGAATAAACTATAATATATTTTTTATAAAAGTCAAAATATTATTATTTTTTAT
>PWRH01000099.1 GCA_003556525.1 Candidatus Nealsoniibacteriota bacterium | reverse complement strand
GGCTTAGGCCGAATTGGTAGACCTGTTTTTAAAAGAATTTTGAATAATCATTCTTCTTTGGATTTGGTTGCGGTTAATGATTTGGGAGATCCAAAAACATTGGTTCATCTTATAAAATATGATTCGCTTTATCCGACCTTTAATAAAAATGTTAAGGCAGGTGACGGTGAAATCTTAATAAACGGTCTTTCAAAGGGTAACAAGATAAAAATATTTAAAGAACGGGATCCTTCTTCTTTGCCCTGGAAAGATTTGGGTGTTGATATTGTTTTGGAATGCTCGGGAGCATTTACTGATTACGAAGGAGCGAAAAAACATTTGGAAGCAGGAGCCAAAAAAGTCATTCTTTCCGCACCTTCAAAAGATTCCGATAAAGTCTCTTCTTATGTTTTGGGTATAAACGAGGAAGATTTTGATCCGAAAAAAGATGATATTGTAGATATGGCTTCTTGTACAACGAATTGTTTGGCTCCTGTTGCCAAGGTATTACACGACAACTACACCATTGTTAACGGTTTTATGACAACGATCCACAGTTATACGAACGACCAAAGGATTTTGGATTTGGCCCATAAAGACCTAAGAAGAGCCAGAGCTGCCGCAATTAATATTATTCCAACTACCACAGGTGCGGCTAAAGCAATTGGCAATGTTATTCCGGAATTAAAAGGAAAGCTTGACGGAATCGCCTTAAGGGTTCCCACACCTACTGTTTCGGTTGTTGATTTAATTTGTTCCGTAGAGAAAGAAACATCCAAAGAAGAGGTTAATTATTTGTTTAAAAAAGCGTCAAAACAAAAGAATTTTGAAGGCATTTTGGGTATTGAAGACGCACCTTTGGTTTCTTCGGACTATATAGGAAGTTCTTATTCTTCGGTGGTTGATTTTGAAATGACAATGGCTCAGGGAAATTTGGTTAAAGTGCTTGCTTGGTATGACAATGAATGGGGCTATGCTTGCCGTTTGGCCGATTTTGCCGAATATATTTCCAAAAAATTATAAGCCGAATAAATATTTGAAAATACAGGGATTATTTCCCTGTATTTTATTTTTTAGAAGTGTTTGATATAATAAAAAAATATTATTAAATTATTAAAAAATATGCATCAAAAAGGAGACTTATATTATCCAAATGAAGATTTTAAAAAAATTGCCCTGATAAACAATAGAGAAATTTATCAAGAGGCGGAAAAAGATCCGGTTAAGTTTTGGGAAAAGCTGGCGGAAAGTTTAAGTTGGCAAAAAAAATGGGAAAAAACTTTTGAGCACAATCCGCCCTATGTTAAATGGTTTGTCGGCGGCAAAATAAATATTACGGAAAATATTTTTGAAAAAAATCCTCAGGGCTGGGAAAAAATAAAAGATAAAAATGCGATTATTTGGCAGCCGGAACTGGTTGACGAAGAGCAGAAAATTTTTACTTATAAAGATTTATTTGAAAAGGTAAATAAGTTTGCCAATGCTTTGAAAAAACTGGGAGTAAAAAAAGGAGACAGGGTTGGTATTTATTTGCCAATGATTCCCGAGGTAATAATTTCAATGCTGGCTTGTGCCAGAATAGGAGCTGTTCATACCGTTGTTTTTTCCGCTTTTTCTCCTCATGCATTACAAGTAAGACTTCAAGATACCGAAGCCAAGATTTTAATAACAACAGACGGATATTATCGAAGAGGAGGAGTGGTTGGTTTAAAGCAAAATGCGGATGAAGCGGTTGATAATACAAGTGTTGAGAAAGTCATTGTTGTTAAAAGAGCGGGCAATCCTGTTAATTGGGATGAGGGTCGGGATTTATGGTTTGAAGAAATATCAAGCCAGGAGTCCGGCGAGTGTCCGGCTGAAGAAATGGATTCCGAGGATTTGTTTTTTATTTTATATACCAGCGGAAGTACGGGTAAGCCCAAAGGCATTATGCATACTTGCGGAGGGTATATTGTTCAGGCAAAATTTACCGGTCAGTGGATATTTGACCTAAAAGACGATGATATTCTTTGGTGTACTTCGGATGTCGGCTGGATAACGGGCCATACCTATACTATTTATTCACCACTGTTAAATACAGTACCGACTTTAATTTTTGAAGGAGCTCCGGATTGGCCAAATCCCGACAGATGGGCTCAGATAATTGAAGACAATAAAGTAACAACTTTCTATACCGCACCCACTGCAATTAGGATGTTTGAAAAATACGGGCTGGAAGTTATTGAAAAATATAAATTTGAAAGTTTGCAACTTTTAGGTTCTGTTGGCGAGCCGATCGATGATTCAGCCTGGCTTTGGTATTTTAAAAATGTTGGAAAAGAAAGGTGTCCTCTTGTTGATACATGGTGGCAAACAGAAACAGGTGGTATACTGATCACTTCTTTACCCGGAGTAGGGCCCTTTAAGCCGGCCTTCAGCGGATTACCTTTTCCCGGAATGAATTTTGAAATTTTTGACGAAGAAGGAAATATTTGCCCTCAAGGAAAACAGGGTAATTTGGTTTTATTGCCGCCATTTAATCCAAGCTTATTGAGGGGAGTTTATAAAAATCCGGAAAAATATTTGGAAACCTATTGGAAAGACTATGGCGAAAAAGTTTATTTTACAAGTGACGCTGCCTATAGGGATGAAAACGGATTAATTAGGATTATTGGCAGAGTTGATGATGTTATTAAAATGGCAGGGCATAGACTTTCTACAGGAGAGTTGGAAGCTGCGGTTAATTTGCACCCCGATATTACCGAGTGTGCAGCCATTGGAATTCCCGATGAGATAAGAGGAGAGGTGCCGATAGTTTTTGTAATTTATAAAGGAAAGAAGGGCGAAGACGAGGTTAAAAAAGAAGTAGTAGATTATATTAAAAAAGAAATCGGTCCGATTGCTTTGCCAAAAGAAGTTTATTTGGTTGATGATTTGCCAAAAACACGTTCCGGAAAAATTATGCGCCGTATTTTAAGAAAGCTTTTTACAGGAGAAGATTTGGGAGATCTTTCCACTTTGGCCAATTCCGAAATTGTTAGTAAGCTTAAAAATAAAGTAGCCGGAAACAATGAAAAATAAAACTTCTTTTGGAAAAAAAATTCCGATCCAAGTTTCGGGTCGCCATATTCATTTATCAGAGAAAGATTCGGATAAGCTGTTTGGTAAAAACTATAAATTTAAAAAACTTAAAGACCTTTGGCAGCCGGGCGAGTATGCGACAAAAGAAGTTTTAAAAATAGAATCAAAAAACGGCAGAAGTTTAAACTGCAGAGTATTACTTCCATTTAGAGATCAAACTCAGGTGGAGCTATCGAAAACAGATGCTGTTTTTTTAAGGATAAAAACTCCTGTGAGGGACTCAGGAGACCTTGAAGGCAGCCCGGGAACAACCTTAATAGGCCCGAAAGGAAAGATTAAAATTAGAAAAGGGGTTATTAATAATTGGAGACATATTCATTACAGTTTTGATGAAGCAAAAAAAATAGGACTTAAACACAAGATGCTTGTTTCCGTAAAAGTGGGTGGATTGTGTGCGTTGACTTTTCACAATGTAAGGGTTCAGCTTGGAAAAAATTGTAAGGCTTGCCTTCACTTGGATACTGACGAAGGGAATGCAGCCAATTTGGAAAAACAGGGAAAAGGAGAAATAATATTATGATTATAGTTTTAAATTGCGGATCCCAGTCTTTTAAATATAAGGTTTTTGACAGTAAATTAAAAACAATACTTGAAAAGTCAAGAAAAATTGAAAAACAAAAAGATTATCCCGGTGTTTTGGACCACGAGCTTAAAAGCTTAAATTTTTTTAAAGATCAGACTGAAAGAATTTGTCATCGTTTTGTTCATGGTGGAGAAAACTTCAGGGATCCTGTTGTTGTAACAAAGAGAGTTTTAAAAAAACTTAAAAAATGTAAGGATTTTGCTCCGCTCCATAATCCCTATAATATTTTGGGAATAGAGAAGAGTTTTGAAGTTTTTCCCAAAGTAAAGCAGGTTGCTGTTTTTGACACGGGCTTTTATAAAGATCTTTCCAAAGAAGTTTATACTTATCCTTTGCCTGAAAAAATAACAAAAAAATATAATTTTAGAAAATTCGGTTTTCATGGAATTTCTCATGAATATGTTGGCAGGGCAGGAGCCAAGCAAATTAAAAAGCCTTTTAACAAGTTAAAAATTATCAGTTGTCATTTGGGTGGAGGCGCTTCGATTACTGCGGTTAAAAATGGAAAAGCCATTGATACCTCAATGGGATTCACTCCCTTGGAGGGCTTAATGATGATGACCAGAATTGGAGACATTGATCCGGGGATTTTAATCAAGCTCGGCAAGGATTTATCCGTCTCTGAAATAGATAAAATTTTAAATAAATTATCGGGAGTTAAAGGTGTATCCGGTTTGTCAGATATGAAAAAAGTTTTAAAAGAATTTGAAAACGGAAATAAAAAAGCCGAATTGGCCTTAAAAATTTTTATTTATCGGATTAAAAAATATATAGGCGCTTATTATGCCCTATTAAATGGTTGTGATTTACTTATTTTTACCGGAGCAATTGGGTCGGGCTCTTCAAAAATAAGAAAAATGATTATTAATGGTTTTGAAATAATAAAAAAAACCGAAATATTATTCATTGAAACAAATGAAGAATTATTAATAGCGGAAAAATCAAAAAAATTATGAATAAAAACAAAAAATTCATCCTTTGGTTTAAGGATTTGTCAAAAAACGATATTCCTTTGGTTGGCGGAAAAAATGCCTCTTTGGGAGAAATGTTTAATCAGTTGTCGAAAAAGAAAATTAATATACCCGACGGCTTTGCCTTTACCACTTCGGCGTATTGGCATTTTTTGGAAAAAAACGGGTTTGAAAATGAATTAAAGGAAATTTTCTCCAAATTTGACCGAAAAAGCATTAAAAGCCTTCAACAAACAGGGAAAAAATCGAGAGACCTTGTTTTAAAAGGGAGCTTTCCTCTAGACTTGAAAAAAGAAATTGAGCAAACTTATGTGGAATTGGAAAAGAAATATGGAAAAAATTGTGAAGTGGCTGTCCGGTCTTCAGGCGTAGCTGAAGATGCTCCCAAAGATTCTTTTGCCGGTCAATTCGAAACTTTTTTAAACATAAAAGGAAAACAAGATTTACTTAAAGCGATTAAGGAGTGTCTTGCTTCTTCTTTTAACGACAGAGTTATTGCTTATCGAGAAGAGAAAAAACTATCTCACTTTGAATTTGCTCTTTCAATCGGGGTTCAAAAAATGGTCAGAAGTGATATTTCTTCTTCAGGTATAATTTTTACCCTGGATACTGAAACAGGCTTTCCCGATGTTGTTTTAATTAATTCAATTTGGGGAGTCGGTGAAATGATTGTTCAGGGCCAAGTTACTCCTGACGAATTTTATGTTCATAAGCCAACTTTTAAAAAGGGTTATAAATCGATTATTTTGAAAAACCTGGGCAGAAAAACAAAAAAATATATTTTTGCTAAAAAAAGCGGACTAAAAGAAGTTGGCGTACAGGAAAAAGATCAATTAAAATTTTCTTTATCGGACAAGGAAATTTTAACTTTGGCTCGCTGGTCAATGGAGATTGAAAATCATTATGGTAAGCCTCATGATATTGAATGGGCCAAAGACGGTAAAACCGGTCAGTTGTTTATTGTTCAGGCAAGACCGGAAACGGTTCATGCTCAAAAAAATCAAGAAGGCCGTTCTTTTAAGGAATATAAAATAAAAGAAACCAAAGCACCGGTTTTAACCGGCATTGCTATTGGTGATAAAATTGGCCAGGGTAAAGTTAGGATAATTTCCGACGTTTCAAAGATTTCCGAATTTAAGAAAGGGGAAGTTTTGGTTACCCATATGACTGACCCTGATTGGCTTCCGGCAATGAGAATCGCTTCGGCAATTGTTACCGATGAAGGAGGGAAAACAGCTCATGCGGCAATTGTTGCCAGAGAGCTGGGCATACCGGCAATTATTGGGACCAAAAAAGCAAGCCAACTATTGAAAACAGGAGAAACAGTGACGATTGATTGCACTCAAGGGCTTAACGGAAGAATTTTTAAAGGCAAAATTTCTTTCGAGGTTAAGCAATACGATTTGGATAAGGTGCCCAAGGTGGGAACAAAAATAATGGTTAATATTGGTGCGCCCGATATTGCCTTTAAAACTTCTTTTTTACCGGTAAGCGGAGTCGGTTTGGCTCGTCAAGAATTTATTATAACCGAAAAAATCAGGGTTCATCCCTTAGCGCTTTATCATTATAAAAAAATAAAAGATAAAAAAGTAAAAAAAGAAATAGCTGATATTACGGTAGAGCACGAAGATAAAAGAGAGTTTTTCGTTAAAGAGCTGGCTGAGGGGGTGGCTCAAATTGCAGCTGCGTTCTATCCCAGAGAAGCAATTGTTCGTTTGTCTGACTTTAAATCAAATGAATATGAAAATTTGGTTGGCGGGCAGCTTTTTGAACATAAAGAGGAAAATCCAATGATAGGTTTTAGAGGTGCAAGTCGTTATCTTGATAAAGATTTTGAGCCGGCTTTTGAAATGGAGTGCCAAGCAATTAAAAGAGCCAGAGATATTTTCGGACTTAAGAATATTTCTCTAATGGTTCCTTTTTGCCGAACAATTGAAGAAGGAAAAACAGTTTTGGCATTAATGAAAAAATTCGGTCTTGAAAGAGGTAAAGACGGGTTAAAAATTTATGTTATGTGTGAAATTCCTTCCAATGTTATTTTGGCTGAAGAGTTTTTAAAGATTTTCGACGGAATGTCGATTGGTTCAAACGACTTAACTCAGCTTGTTTTGGGGGTGGATAGAGATAATGCTCAGATAGCTTATATTGGAGACGAGAGAAATAAAGCGGTCAAACATATGTTGAGAGAAACAATTAAGGCTTGCCGAAAGAAAAGAAAATACTGTGGAATTTGCGGCCAGGCACCCAGTGACTATCCTGAGATGGCGGAATTTTTACTGAAAGAGGGAATAGAAAGCATTTCTTTAAACCCTGATACGGTTATTAAAACTATTTTAATGCTGGCTAAAAAATAATTAATTATTTAATTTAAAATGACATTAAAACAATATTTAGAAAAATATAATTATTCCAAAGAATTAATTGATTTAATTTCAGTTTTTGTTGATCAAATCGATCCTGTTAAAGAAGAATTTTTAGGCGGAGATGAAAAAACCGGCATTTATAATATTTATGGGGAGGAAGAGATTAAAATAGACCAAAAAGCCAATGATATTTTTCTTGAAGCTTGCCGTAATTCAGGGCTTGTTGGGCAGGCCGGATCAGAGGAAGAAGAAGAGGTTATTAAAATGGATTCACAAAGAGGCCATTTTGGAATTACCTTGGATCCTTTGGACGGTTCTTCTTTGGTTCCAACCAATTTAGCCGTTGGTACCATAGTTTCCATCTATGAAAATGGTGATATTATGAGCGGTATTAAAAATATTAGCCAGTCTTTTTATTTTCTTTATGGACCTTTAACTTTAATGGTTTTTGCGGATAAAAACGGGGTTGCTCAATTTATTTATAACAATAACAAAAAAAATATTTTTAATGGTGGAGAAGGGGAGAGAAAAAGCCTTGATTTTTTTGATTTGGTTAAAGAAAACATGGAAATGCCCGAGGGTCGGATTTATTCTCCGGGTGCCCTAAGAAGCAAGTGGACCGAGGAGCATTTTGCCCATATCGACAGCCTGGAAAAGCAGGGCTTTAAATTGCGTTATAGCGGATCTTTTGTCCCTGATTTTCATCAAATATTAACTTACGGCGGAATTTTTAGCTATCCCGCACTTACGGATAAGCCCGAAGGAAAACTTCGCCTATTGTTCGAAGTTGGCCCAATGGCTTTTATTGCGGAAAAAGCAGGGGGTGCGGCTACTGATGGACAAGAATCCATTTTGGATATTGTTCCAACAAAGGTTGATCAAAGAGTACCTATCTATATAGGGTCTAAAAATTTGATTGAGAAAATAAAAATTAAAAAATAAAATTAAAATGAAAATTGAGTTTTCTACAAAAGAAGATGTTAAAAAATTTGCTCCTGAAGTAATAGAGTTTATTTCCGAAAAAGAAATAAAAATACTAAATAGCGAAAAACTGGCGAGCGAACTAATCGATAAGCTGGTTTTTGAAGCCACATTTAATCCGAACGAAGAAGTTGTTAATTTTTGTCGTTTCTTGATAAAAGAGATTGCAAAAGAAAAAGGAATTTTTTTGGCTTCGATTAATAATTACTATAAACAAAAAGCCAGAGACAATTATAAGATTACAATTCCGGCAATAAATATAAGGGGCATGTCTTATAATACGGCTCAGGCGGTATTTGAAGCAGCGAAAAAAGATAATACCAACTCTTTTATATTGGAGATTGCCAAGTCCGAAATAAAATATACCGATCAAAGGCCGGCAGAATATGCAACCTCAATGATGGCAGCTGCGATAAAAAAGAATTATCAAGGACCGTTATTTTTGCAAGGCGACCATTTTCAAATAGACGCTCAAAAGTATCAGGAAAACCCGGATCAAGAAAGAGAAAATATAAAGCAGTTGATTAAAGAGGCTGTGTTAGCCGGTTTTTATCAAATAGATTTGGACATGTCAACTTTGGTTGATTGGCACGAAGATGATTACGACCTTCAGCAAAAAGCAAATTATAAAGAAACCGCTGAGTTAACCGCCTATGTTAGAGATCTTGAAAGAGAATTGGGTCTGGATAACCAAGGTATAACAATAAGCTTGGGTGGTGAAATCGGTGAGATAGGTAAGGGGATTAAAGGAAGAAACAGCACTGTTGAAGACCTAAGGGCTTTTATGGATGGCTATTTAAAAGAATTATCAGCTTTAAGCGATGAGAGGGGTTATTCAATCGAAGGTATTGTAAAAATTGCAATTCAAACAGGAACTTGTCATGGCGGGATCAGAGATGAAAGCGGCAATATAGTTAAAGAGGTAAAGTTAAGTTTTAATGCTTTGGCTGAGCTTGGCAAAGTAGCCAGAGAGGACTACGGTTTGGCTGGCGTAGTTCAGCATGGTGCCTCAACGCTTGATCCTCATTACTTCGGTATATTTGCCGGTCGTTATGTTTCTTCGGGCGAAATTTCAGAAGAACTTTTAACAAAGGAAAATACTCAAGTGTTAGTTGAAAATCCGGTAGCCGAAGTTCATTTGGCAACCGCTTATCAGGATACGATTTTTGACCACCCGTCATTTCCCGAAGAATTGATTCAAGAAACCAAAAAATGGGTTTTAAGCAATTATCCGCCTAAAGAAGGAGAGGATGAAGAAAAGGTCTATAAAAGCAACAGAAAAAGAGTTTGGGGCCCCTTTAAGCTTCAAGTATGGAGTTTATCGTCCGAGATTCAACAAAATATTCAAAAATCATTAGTTAATCAATTTTCCGAAGATGTTTTTAAAAATTTGGGGGTTAGAGATTTTGACATTAAAGAATATATTTAAAGGGCTTGAAAAAAATAAAAAAAAGGTTTAGAATTAAAAACTGAATTATGTTAAAATTATCAGCTAAAATTAGAGAAGAAAAAAGCAGAAAGGTGGCAAATCTTCGAGAGCAAGGTTTTGTTCCCGCTGTTTTGTATGGGCCGAAAACAAAAAACATTTTTTTGTCGGTTAACTTAAAAGAGTTTGAAAATATTTATCATGAAGCAGGTGGAAGTTCTTTAATTGAGCTTGATGTTGATTCTTCATCATCGGATGGAAAAAATAAGAAATTTTCAGTATTGATTCAGAGTGTGGAAATTGAAGCTGTTTCTCAAAAGCCGATTCACATCGATTTTTATCAGCCCAGGCTTGATGAAGAAACCACGGCAACGGTTCCTTTGGTTTTTGAAAATGAAGCACCTGCTGTAAAAGATTTGGGAGGGACATTGGTAAAAAATATTTATGAACTGGAAGTTAGGGCGCTACCTCAAAAACTTCCCCATGAAATAAAAGTTGACATTAGTAGTTTAAAAACCTTTGAAGACAGTATTTTGGTCAAGGATTTGGCTGACTTAAAAGATGTAAAGATTCTTAAAGACCCTGAAGAGTCTATTGTTTTTGCTTCAGAGCCGGAAAAGGTGGAAGAAGAGCTTGAAAAACCGATAGAAGAAAAAGTGGAAGAAGTTGAAAGAACAGAAGACAAAAAAGAAGAAGAGAAAGAAGAATAAAATTTTTAAAATTTAGTTTATGTTTTTACGTTTTTTTAAAACAACTCTATTTCTTGCCTTAATCTTTGTTTTGATTTTTCCCGGTTTTTCTTTGGTTGCTCAAAATGATTGTAAAACAAAAGAAGAGTGTGAGGCTCTACTACAAAGATATGAAGAAGAAATTAAACAGCTTGAAGGCGCCATTGGGAAAACCGAAGCGGAACAAAGAACTATCCAAGGACAAATCGATGCTTTAAGAGGAAGCATTCAAAGACTTGATCTTCAAATAAGGCAAAGCAATGTAATGATAACAGATTTGACTTATCAGATTAAAGATACCGAGCAGTCAATAGATCAAACCTCTTTAAAAATTGATGACTTAAAAAATAGATTGGGCAATATTCTTCAAACAATTTATGAAGAAGAGCAAGTTTCTCTTATTGAGATTTTAATGTCAGGAGAAACTTTATCCGATTTTTTTGATAATTTAATGGCCCTGGAAACATTAAACCTAAAAAGCTATCAGCTCTTGGAAGAAATTAAGGGCTTAAAAGTAACTTTAGCCGGCCAAAGAGAAAACTTGGATTCTGAAAAAATTGATTTACAAAATGTTGTCAGAATGCAAGCTCTACAAAAACAACAAAGTCAATCGGCCAGAAGTGAACAAGAACATTTTTTACAGCTAACCGAAGCCCAGAAACAGCAATATTTAAGAGAGAAAGAGCAGGCTGAAAAGGCAGCAGCTGAAATAAGGGCAAGGATTTTTGAATTGGCCGGAATGCCTACTGATGTCGCTGCTCCTACTTTTGGTGAGGCCTATGATATCGCCAAAAGAATTGAAGGGGTAACCGGAGTCAGGCCGGCATTTTTACTGGCAATTTTACAGCAAGAATCAGCTATTGGCAGAAACGTAGGCCAGTGTTATCTTCCTCGTAATCCCGATGAAATTATAAGAGGAAGGTATATGGCTATGCCTCCTGCTTCAGCCAGAAACGATGTAGCTCATTTTTTGCAAATAACTCAAGAGTTAGGACTTGATCCTTACAAAACTCCGATTTCTTGCCCAATGAGTTTTGGTTGGGGCGGTGCAATGGGTCCGGCTCAATTTATTCCAACAACCTGGATGAGCTATAAAACAAGACTGGAATCGATTTTGGGCAGAAGAGCCAGTCCGTGGAATATTTATGACGCTTTTCTCGCTTCAGGTCTTTATTTATCCGATTATGGGGCAAGATCCCAAACAAGAGATGGCGAATGGCGTGCAGCAATGATTTACTTTTCAGGCTCAACCACTAATCCCGCTTTTTATTTTTACGCAGACAGTGTTTTGAATATAGCTGCCAGATTTGAAAATGATATTAGAATTATTGAGTCCAGCAGATAAAAATAAAAATATTTAAAAAATACACGGGCGTAACCCGTGTTTTTTTATTTATTTTCTTCTTCTCTAAAAGCTTTTACTATCATATCAAGCTCTCCGTTCAATATTTTTTCCAGATTATGCCATGATTTTTGCAGCCGATGGTCGGTTATTCTGTTTTGGGGAAAATTATAGGTTCTTATTTTTTCCGATCTTTCAGCTTTGCCTATTTGAGTTTTTCTTTCGTCTTTTATCTTCTTTTCTTCTTCCTTAATCTTTTTTTCCAATATTTTTGCCTCTAAAATAGACATGGCGTTTTCTTTATTTTGTTGCAAACTTCTTTCATTTTGAGAATTGACTACTGTTTTTGTGGGTAGATGAGTGATTCTTATGGCAGTCATTCTTTTATTGACATATTGGCCTCCGGGCCCGGACGCCTTATATGTATCAATCTTTAAGTCATTCGGATTAATGTTTATTTTGCCCTTTTTGGGCTTGGCTAAAATAGCTACGGAAGCGGTTGAGGTGTGTATTCTTCCCGACTTTTCAGTGGTTGGAATTCTTTGGACCCGATGTACTCCGGATTCGTTTTTTATATTTTCCCAAAGATTTTCTTTACTGTTACCCAATTTAAGCTCAAAAGTAATTTCTTTAAAGCCACCGAGCTCTGTATTTTTTGAGTCGAGAACTTTTTGTTGCCAATTTTTTATTTGAGAATATTTTGAATACATTTTAAAGAGGTCGGTAACAAACAAAGCTGCTTCTTCTCCGCCGGTTCCGGCCCTTATTTCAATAATAACGGCCTTTGGTCCGGAGGTTTTTTCTTCTTGGGTTATTTGCCTTATTTCTTTTTCAAGCTCTTCTTTTTTATTTTTAATCTCGTTAATTTCGATTTCAGCCAAAGAGGTTAGCTCAGGATCTTCATTTGCCAAAATAATAACCTTGTTTTCTTCAATTTTATTTTTTAATTCTTTAATTTCTTCTTCTTTTTCAATTATTTTTTCAAGAAAAATTTTTCTTTTTGTTAGGTCTTCAAACTTGTCCCAATTTGAAATCAACTCGGGATCACCAAGTTCACTTAAAATTTCTTCATGTTCTTTTCTTATTTTTTTTAAATCATCTTCCATAATAAAAAATCTTAATATGCATTAAGACGCAAAATAAAAATAAAAAAATAAAATTCTGTTGGAGCAAGCAGGAATTATAATTATTTATTTTTTTTCTTAGCCAGTTTTTTCTTGAATTTTTGGACTTGGCCCATTGTATCAACAACTCTTCCTTTTCCGCTATAGAAAGGGTGGCAAGCTGAACAAATTTCCGTTTCAATAAATTCTTTGCTTGAGCCAACTTCAATAACATTGCCACAAGCACATCTGGCCTTAACTTTTTTATAATATTTTGGATGAATATCTTTCTTCATAAAACAAGTTTTTTCGTTAGAAAAAACGCAGTTGGAGAAGAAGCTTTAGCTTCTTCGACTTACGCAGTTGGAAAAAAAGCTTTAGCTTTTTTGAAAAGTATTTTTATTTAATAAAAATACGAATGGAGAAGAGATTTATCTCTTCGACTATCGTAGATCGAAATGAAGCCTTAGCTTCTTCGACTTATACTTATAATTTTGCAAGTTTTTTCTAAATTTTATTTTAATACAACAATCATAGCAAATAATTTTACATTAAACAAGGGGCTTGTTTATTTTTTTCAATATGTTATATTTTTAGTATGGAAAAAACAAAAAAACAAGATTTTAAAATTGATATTGAGGAAATGGGCCG
>PWRH01000092.1 GCA_003556525.1 Candidatus Nealsoniibacteriota bacterium | reverse complement strand
TTTCAGAGAGAACCAAAGGTTCGGGTTATTTAAAAACTGTTTTTTTGGCTACCGGTTGTGCAGCAAAAATATTTTCTTCCGGAGAAAATAAAAAAAAGAAAGAGGTTAAAAAAAGCAAAAAGAAAGAGCCACCCGTTGGCAAAAAAGAAAAACCGGTTGAATAAAAAAAACAGGAGCCGGATAAAAAGAGCCAAAAAATAAAAAAATCGGAAGATTCAAGCAATATGGAAAAAGAAAAAAAAGAAGAAGTTTTGACGGCTAAAGAAGAAAAAAAGGAAGAGCAGGCTAAACAGGATAAAAGTTCTTTTCTATCTTCAGCCAAAGAAAAAATAAGAAAAAACGGAATTCAGGTTAAAAAAGAAGTTGAGGAAGTTGAAAAAGAGCTGCTTGAAAAAGAAAAAAATTGGGAAACACCGGCTTTTTTAAGAAAAAAATAATTTAAACATAGGCTATGAAAAAAAATTTCGTAACCAAAAGTATTTTAAAAAAAATTTATAAGCCAAGGCCTCGAAATTCACAAAAATATGATTTCGGGCTTTTGCTTGTTATTGGTGGTTCTGATTTTTATTCCGGCTCACCGGCATTGTCAGCTATGGCAGCCTTTAGGAGCGGGGTCGATATGGTTAGAATTATTGCGCCCAAAAGAGCTGCCAATATTGCCTCTTCTTTCTCGCCCAATTTGGCTGCTTACCCCTTAGACGGTAAATGGCTTACTAAAAAAGATTTGGCAACTTTAATTTCAATGACAAAGTCAGCCAAAATTGCATCAAGGGGGAACTTGGCTGTTGTTATTGGCGGAGGTATAGGTAGAACGGAAGAAACCCAAAATGTAATTTTGGAATATCTTTCCGAAACTGACGTACCAACAGTAATAGATGCGGATGCTATTCATGCCATAGCTAAAAAACCGGAATTAATTTCCGGCAAAAATTTTTTAATCACACCTCATAATTATGAATTTTTTGTGCTGACAGGCAAAGAGGCTCATAATCTTTCAGATGAGCAAAGAATAAAAATAGCCAAAACCGAAGCTCAAAGACTAAAAACAAATATTTTACTTAAGGGCGGGCTTGATATTATCACTAACGGAAAGGATGTGTTTCTTGATAAAGCGGGAATTGCTTATATGACTGTTGGAGGGTGCGGAGATACTTTAGCCGGTATTTGCGGATCTTTAATGGCCCAGGGAGTAAACGCTATTGAGGCGGCTCAAGCCGGAGCATATATTAACGGCAAGGCAGGGGAGCTGGCAGCTAAAAAATTAAACCAAGGAATGACAGCTACTGATTTAATCGAGGCAATCCCGGATGTGATTAAAGCCTAAAACCCATAACCCGGAGTCCGGAACTTAAAGATTAAATTTTAGGTCTTGGGTAAAAAACATTATTTTGGATTTAGAATTTTAAACTATGTATGATTTTGTAATTATTGGCGGAGGGCCGGCTGGGATTACTGCCGGAATTTATGCTGCCAGACAAAAACTAAACACCCTTTTAATTACCAAGGACTTTGGCGGTCAAATAAATTGGAAGGCGGTCAATATCGAAAACTATCCCGGTTTTGAAGAAATTTCCGGGATGGATTTAACTAAAAAATTTGAAAACCACTTAAAAAAACACAACGTTGAGATTCAAAAAGAAGAAGTCCGAAAAATTGAAAAAAAAGAAAATTATTTTTTAATTCAAACAAAAAACGGCAATATTTTTAATTCAAAGGCGGTTCTTGTTGCTTCCGGGGCAGAGCATTGTTCTTTGGGTGTTTCCGGTGAAAAAGAATTTTTGGGCAAAGGGGTCAGTTATTGCACTGTTTGCGATGCACCTATGTTTGCAAATAAAAACGTTGCTGTTGTTGGCGGAGGAAATGCCGGTTTTGAAGCAGCCATTACTTTAACCAAATGGACGAAGAAAGTTTATATTTTAGAAAAGACGGATCAAATAAAGGCTGATATTGAAAATCAAAAAAAGGCTGAAAAAACAGGCAGGGTTGAAATCATTACAGATTCTCAGGTAGAAGAAATAAAGGGTGAAAATTTTGTTAACTCATTGGATTATTTTAAAAAAAATACAGGGGAAAAAATTAATTTACCGGTTGAGGGAGTTTTTGTTGCAATAGGAACCAGGCCGGCTATTGATTTTGTTAAGGGCTTGGTCGACCTTAATGAGAAAAATGAAATAAAAATAGATTTTTCAAACTGCCAAAGTTCTTGCCCGGGCCTTTTTGCAGCCGGTGATGCAAGCAGTGTAGCTTGTAAGCAAATTATTGTTGCTGCTGGAGAAGGAGCCAAAGCTGCACTTTCAGCCTATTATTATCTTCAAAAATGAACCTTACTATTGACCTTACAATTTCTTTTACCGGGATTGCTCATTTATTGGCTTTTTTTGCTGTAATTGTATTAAGCCATAGGCTTTTTCAATATTGGAAAAAAGAAAAAAATATTTTTTCAAGAATTTTCTTTTATTTTTTCTTTCTTTTTGCCATATTTATGTTAATTACCGCTATTGGCGGATTATTTTTTGCCGACAATGCCCAAGCTTTAAGGTGGGTAATAATTTTAACTTCTTTTATTCAAAATATCGGGCTTGCTGCATTTGCCTATTTAATAGTTTATTTAAAACTTCCCCGTATTTCTCCTTGGATTGGAGCTGTTTTGGTTTTTGTTTTAGGAATGATTTCAACGATTTGGATTTTTTTAAGCGATTTTACTCCTTATCTTACTGAGGCCGGGGGAATAGATTGGGATATTCAAAATATTTTAGGCCTTAATCTTTTCAGATCTTTTTTATTTTTAATTACTTTTTTGCCCTTGATTTTAATTCTTGTTGGACAGATAAGGGCTTCGGGCGACCCGGCTATAAAAAGAAAAGCTTTTTATTTTGGAATTATTATTGCTTTTGGGGGAATTGTCGGTTTATTTGATTTTATTCTTGAACCCAACCTCGGCCTACCCTCATTCAGTAGCGATATTGCTATGGCAACCCTTAGCTTTTTTGCCTTTATTTTTGTTATAGTAACTCAGAAAAAAGTTTCCGAAGACTTATCAAAACCCGTTGAAAAGGTTAAAATTTAAAAATAAAAATTAAATTTAATTTTATATGGATTTTTCTTTAAACTTTACAGCTTCTTTCACAGGAATTGCCTATTTATTGGGTTTTTTGGCTATAGGATTATTGGGTCATAGGTTTTTTCAACACTGGCAAAAAGAGAAAACCATTGTTTCCAAGATGTTTTTTTATCTTTTTAGTCTTTTTTCCTTGTTTATGTTGATTATGGCTATTGTGGGTTTATTTTTCGCTAAAAACCCTTTAGCTATAAAGTGGCTGATAAACATTGCTGTTTTAATTCAAAATATCGGCTTGGCTACGGCCGCCTACATAGTTATTTACTTAAAACTTCCCCGTATTTCTCCTTGGCTGGGCTTTGGCACAGTTTTTCTTTTGGGGTTAATTCCGGTATTTTTAATAGCTGTAACTCCGTTTACTCCTTATCTTGAGCAAAGCGGTGGAATAAACTGGGGGGTTGAGGCATTGGTGCCCTTAATCGGCATAATTAGATCTTTTTTATTTTTAGCTGTTTTATTACCCTTAACCCTTATTCTTATTCAGGAAATTAAAAGCTCTCAAGATTATTTTATAAAAATCAAGGCTTTTGGAATAAGTGTAATAATTATTTTTGGAATTATTATCGGGCTTTTTGATTTTATTCTTGAACCAAATTTAAATTTACCGGCAGTAAGTAGCGATATTGCTCTTTCGATTCTCAGTTTTTTTGCTTTTATTTTTATTTTAACAACCCGAAAAAAGACGGATAAAGGTTTATCAAAAAATTATGAAAAAACATAAAATTAAAAAAATTAAAGCCAGGGAAATTTTAAATTCTCGCGCCGACTGGACCGTTGAGGTTGAATTAAAGGTAAAAAATAAAACTTTTTTAGCAAAAGTTCCTTCAGGTGCTTCAACCGGAAAAAGAGAGGCAAAATTTATAGAGCCGAAAAAAGCGGTAAAAAATATTAACGAAATAATTGCTCCGAAATTAACAGGCCGTGAATTAAAAAGCCAAGAAGAAATTGATTCTTTCTTGATCAATCTTGACGGAACAAAAAACAAATCAAAAATCGGAGCGAATGCAATTTGCGGGGTCTCAATGGTTTTTTGCCGGGCCAATGCAGGAGTAAAAGAGATGCCCTTATATAGTTATATTTCTCAAATATTTAATAAGAGCAAGTCAGCCCAAGCTAAACTTCCTTTAATTGGTTTTAATATTATTAACGGAGGTGCTCATGCAGGCAATAATTTGGATTTTCAGGAGTTTATGATTGTTTTTAGAGGAAAAGGAATTAAGAGTTCTTTAATTGGAGCAACAAAAGTTTATCAAGAATTAAAAAAAATAATTGAAAAAAAATACGGTAGTTCAGCAATCAATGTGGGTGACGAGGGTGGTTTTGCCCCGCCGATTGCTTCTCCCGGTGAAGCAATAAACCTTATTTTAAAAGCGGTTGAAAGTTCCGGCTATCGGAAAAGTGCAAAAATTATTTTGGACGTAGCTGCTTCCGAATTTTATTTCAATAATTTTTACAAGATAGCCGGGGAAAAAGTTAGCAGAGAAGAATTATTGAATTATTATATTAAGCTTATTCAAAAATATCCGATTGAAGCGATTGAAGACCCTTTTGACGAAGACGATTGGCAGGGATTTAAAGAAATTACAAAAAAAATAGGAAACAAAGTTGTTATTATTGGCGATGATTTTTTGGTTACCAATCCGCAAATTATTAAAAAGGCCGAGCTTGAAAAAGCTTGCAACGGGCTTTTGTTGAAAGTTAACCAAATCGGAACAGTGAGCGAGTCTTTAGAGGCGGCAAGGTTGGCTAAAAATTATGGCTGGAAAATAATGGTTTCCCATAGGTCGGGAGAAACTTGCGATGATTTTATTTCGGATTTGGCAGTGGGAATTGCTGCCGATTATATTAAAACAGGTGCACCGGCCAGGAGCGAAAGAACCGCAAAGCACAATAGGCTGTTGAAGATAGAGGAAGAATTAAAATGAAAAAAAATATTGGAAATAAAAAAGTTATTTTGATAATAAGAGATGGTTGGGGTTATAGAAAAGATAAGAATTTTAACGCTATAGCTCAGGCCAAAACTTTTAATAACGATAAGCTCAAAGAGGAGTATCCATGGACCGTTCTTAAGGCTTCGGGAGAAGCTGTTGGTCTGCCAAAAGGATATCAGGGAAATTCCGAAGTCGGCCACTTAACCATTGGAGCGGGAAGAATAGTTGAGCAAAACTTGGTTAGAATAAATAACTCCATAAAAGATGGAAGTTTTTTTAAAAAAAGCGAATTTTTAAAAGCAATAAACAATTGTAAAAAAAATAAAACGTCTCTTCATTTAATCGGACTCCTACAAAAAGAGGGCGTTCATTCCCATATAAATCATTTATTCGCGCTTTTGGATTTATGCAAAAAAGAAAGGTTTAAAAAAGTTTATATTCATGTGATTACGGATGGCAGGGATGCCAGAATTGATAAAGGAAAAGAATATTTAAAAGAACTTGTTTTAAAAATTAAAAAAATCGGTTTTGGGGAAATTGTTACAATTTCGGGAAGATATTATGCCATGGACAGAGACAGAAGGTGGGACAGAACCAAGAAAGCTTATTTGGCAATTGCGAAAGCAGAGTCTTTTGAAAAGTTTACGGATCCGCTTTCAATGATTGAAAAGTGTTATTCAAACAATGAAACAGACGAATTTATAGTTCCAAAAGTTAAAGAAGGATATTTGGGAATTCAAAAAAAAGATTCAATTATTTTTTATAATTTAAGAACAGACAGGCCAAGGCAGTTGACGCAGGCAATGGTAGAGAAAAAATTTATTGGCTGGAAAAGAGAGCCTTTGCAAGTTTTTTTTGTGGCAATGACCGATTATTATAAGCCGATTAATGCAGAGGTTGCCTTTAAAGAGTTGGAGATTAAAAATTTTTTATCGGAAGTTTTGAGTAAAAATAATATTGAGCAGCTTAAAATAACGGAAACCGAGAAATATGCCCATGTTACGTTTTTCTTAAACGGACAAAAGGAAAAACCGGAAAAAAACGAACATAGGATTTTAGTCCCTTCGCCAAAAATCGCTTTTTACGATAAAAAACCGGAAATGAGCATAAGAAAAATTACGAGCAAGCTTTTGGGTGAAATTAATAAGAATAAATACGGCTTTATTGTTGTTAATCTTGTTAATTGCGATATGGTTGGCCATACAGGAAGCAAAAAAGCGATTATAAAAGCAGTGGAAGCAGTGGATTGGTCGGTTGGAAAAATAACAAAACAAGCCCTTCTAAAAGATTATTTTGTTGTTATTTCCGGAGATCACGGCAATGCCGAGGATCAAACCAAAGAAAGAAAAACAAGTCATACGCTTAACCCGGTTCCCTTTATTTTGGCTTCTTCCAAGACCGGAATTAAATTGAGAAAAGGGGAACTAAAAGATATTGCTCCGACTATTTTAAAACTAATGGGAATTAAAAAACCCAAAGAAATGACAGGTACACCGCTTATGAATTCTATTCCAAAATGAAACATTTTTAAAAAAACCCGGAGGACAGACCTCCGGAAAAATTAAAACAACAAGGGCGTTGCTTCTCCCGGTGAAGCAATAGCCCAACAAAGCGATTCTCCTTTAAACTATCTTGATGTTTCACTTCGGAGTAGAATGTACCGCTTATTATTTGACAAAAAATGCTTATTTATTTAGAATAAAAAATTGCTTTTTAAAAACATACAAGGAGTGATAGGTTTGAATCTCTATGAAAAAACCAATATTTTAAGGTATCCCGACCCAAAAAGAAAAGAACTGGAAAGTAATATTAGGATGGCAATCAACTCAGCCGACGAATACTTGGAAAATATTTATTTGGTTTATGCCGGCACTTATGATTATTTTCAAGGCATTGATTTTTATGTGGTAACAGAGGAAAGAATTATTCCAATAAGGATTATTGACGAGTTTGAAAATTATTATCAAAACTTTGCCTTGCGGGGGATAGAAACAATTAAAATTAAAAGGAGCTTTTTCCCGGACCAAATAAGGGGAAAAATATTAAGAAAAATAACGCAACTGGCGTCAAATGGCTTGCTTGATTAAGGCAAGCCTTTATTTTTTTGGTTGACAAACTTTTTTAACCGGCTAAAATTAAAACAGACTAATATTGTCGGTTTTATGTTTAGAATATCAACAAGATCCAGATACGGGCTAAGACTAATGGTTTATCTTGCCCAAAATAAAAATAAAATTTGCCCTTTAAAAGAAATTGCAAAAAAGGAGAATATTTCATTTGATTATTTGGAAAAAATAATTTCAAAATTGAAAAATGCAGGGCTTGTAAAGTCTTTAAAGGGAAGCAGGGGAGGCTATTTTTTAGCCCTGGATCCGAAAAAAATAAAAATAGGACAAATAATTTCAGTTTTGGAAGGTAAAAACAATTTTGTTAAATGTTTGGCTAAAAATAAAAAAGAAGCTTGTCTTTTGGAAAAAAAATGTTTGACAAAAAATTTTTGGAAAAAAATTCAAGACTCGCTTAAAAAAAGCCTGGATTCAATAACCTTGGCTGACTTAATTGATTAATTTATGAAAAAAGAAAAAAGTAAGATTTATTTTGACTATGCAGCGACCACTCCGGTCGATCCTTTGGTTTTAAAATCAATGACACCTTATTTCAGTAAAAAATTCGGCAATACGGTTTCTTTTCACAGTTTTGGCCAAGAAGCAAAGCAGGCACTTGAGGAAAGCAGAGAAAGAGTGGCTGAGGTGATTTTTGCCAAGCCCGAAGAAATAATTTTTACAAGCTCTGCCACGGAAAGCAACAATCTTGCCCTAAAAGGAGCTGCGTTTTCACGCAAAAAAGGAAAAATTATTATTTCTTCAATCGAACATTCTTGCATTATTGAAACCGCCAAATGGTTGGAATCACAGGGTTTTGAAGTTGTTAAATTAAAAGTTGATAAGTACGGTAGGTTAATTTTGGAGGATTTACAAAGAAAAATTGATAAAAAAACAATTTTAGTATCAATAATTCATGCTTCAAACGAGATTGGCACGATTCAGCCGATTAAAAAAGTCGGCCAATTGATAAAAAAATTTAACAATAAAAATCCGGAATCAAAAATTTATTTTCATACGGATGCGGTTCAAAGCTTTGGAAAAATTCCTATAAACGTAAATGAAATGAATTTGGATTTGCTTACGGCAAGTTCTCATAAAATGTATGGACCCAAGGGTGCGGCTCTACTTTTTATTAGAAATAATACAAAGATTACGCCTCTTTTTCATGGCGGAGGCCAAGAGCTTGGCTTAAGGCCGTCAACAGTTAATCTTCCGGCAATTGTCGGTTTTGGCCGGGCTTGTTTGATTGCCGAAAAAAATTCAATAAAGGAAAATGCCAGACTGATAAAATTAAGAGATAAGCTAATAAGCGGAATTTTAAAAAAAATTCCCAATTCCCATTTAAACGGCCATTTAAGCGAGCGCTTACCAAACAATGCCAATTTTCGTTTTGATTTTGTAGAGGGGGAGTCGATTGTCCTTCAGCTTGATTTAATGGGCATAGCAGCCTCTACGGGTTCAGCTTGCTCTTCCAATAAGCTGGAGCCCAGCCACGTTCTTTTGGCAACCGGATTAAAACACGAGCAAGTCCATGGTTCTTTACGTTTAACCTTGGGAAAATGGACCGAAGAAAAAGAAGTAAATTATCTTTTAAAGGTTTTGCCGGAGATAATTAAAAATTTAAGAAAAATTTCAGGAAACCGATAATAAATTAAAAAATTTGTCGTAACAGTCAAAGAAATTAAAATTTCTTTTCCAGCTGCATTTTTTAATAAATTAAAAAACTTACTTGATGGAGCCGTATTATTCAAAAAAATTAATAAAAAGATTCAGTAACCCGAAAAATTTCGGGTTGATTAAAGATGCGGATGCCGTGGGTTCTGCCGGCAATCCAAAGTGTGGAGATATAATGAAGCTTTATATTAAAACAGAAAAAAAGCCGAAAAAAGAAGTTATTAAAAATGTTAAATTCCATACTCTGGGTTGCGCTGCAGCAATTGCCACTTCCGATGTTATTTGTGACTTAATAAAAGGAAAAACCCTAAAAGAGGCAGCTAAAGTAAGCTATAAAGACGTGATGTCAGAACTTGATTATCTGCCGGCAGTTAAAAAACACTGCTCTTTTTTAGCGGAACAGGCCCTAAAAGACGCAATTAAAAATTATAGCAAAAATGAAGGCAAAAAAAGCAAGAAAAAATAAGAAAGTTATTGTGGCAATGTCGGGCGGAGTGGACTCAAGCGTATCAGCCTTCCTTTTAAAAAATCAGGGCTACCTGGTTGAGGGAGCTTTTATAAGGCTTTGGCCTTTAATTGAAGCGGAAAAAAGAGCGGAAAAAATAGCCCGAGCATTACAAATTCCTTTCTATGTTTTTAATTTTGAAAAAGATTTTAAAAAAAAGGTGGTTGATTATTTTTTGGCAGGCTATAAAAAAGGAATTACTCCTAACCCCTGCGTTGTTTGCAATAGAGAGATAAAATTCGGATTATTTTTAAAAAAGGCCTTGGCAATGAGGGCAGACTATGTGGCAACAGGCCATTACGCAAAAAAAATAAATGATACCAAAAATAAAAAAATTAAACTGTTAAGGGCAAAAGATAAAAACAAAGACCAATCATATTTTTTATGGACTTTAAATCAAAAACAACTGGAAAAAACATTATTTCCGGTAGCAAACTATAAAAGAGCAGAGGTTGAAAGCTTGGCTAAAAAAAACAGACTACCTCTTTTTGGAGCGAAAAAGTCACAGGAGGTTTGTTTTATTTTAAAAACAACGGAAAGTTTTTTAAAAGACAAGCTTAAAACCAAACAAGGCAATATTGTTGATAAAAAGAACAATATTTTGGGCAAACATCAGGGTTTGCATTTTTATACGATCGGACAAAGAAAAGGGATTAAATTAACCGGAGGACCTTATTATGTTTTAAAAAAGGATTTAAAAAATAATGCTTTGATTGTGACTAAAAACAAAAAGGACTTGATTAAAAGGGAGTTGATTTTAAAAAATATTAATTGGGTTTCCGGCAAGGAGCCAAGTTTGCCTTTAAAGGTAAGTGTTAAAATAAGATATTGCCAAAAACCGGTTCCTGCAGTAATTATTAAAAATTTAAAAAGAAAATATAAATTAATTTTTAGTAACCCCAAAGAAGCTGTTGCTTCCGGCCAGTCAGCTGTTTTTTATAACGGCCAAGAAGTTTTAGGCGGAGGAGTAATTGTTTAAAATGAATTGTTGCAATAAAAAAATAAAAATATGAAGGTTAAAATTAAAAAGGGAATATTGGTGGCCTTTGGAGAGCTTTTTTTAAAGTCTTATCCTGTACAAGTTTTTTTTCGAAAAAAGCTGGTTCGAAATATTTATTTTTTTCTGAAAAAAAATAAATTGGAATTTAATATTTTTTCTTTTCGAGAAAGGATATTTATAGAAACAAATAATACCAAAAAAGCCGGCAAAATATTAAAAAATATTTTTGGTATTTTTTGGATAAGTGAATCTTTGTTTTTTGAAAAAGCAAGCATTGACGATGTTAGTAACTTTATTTTTGAAAATTATAAAACATGGATAAAGAAAGAAGAAACATTTGCCATCAGGTTTAAAAAAACAGTAAAAACAAAAGAATCAAGCTTGGAAATAATTGAAAAAATTGCAGAGAGAATAGAGAGAAAGGTTGATCTTGAGAAACCAAAAAAAGAAATTTTTATTGAGGCAAGAAAATACGGATGGTTTTTGTACTTTAAAAAGAAAAAATGTCTTGGAGGTTTGCCTGTAGGTAGTGGAGAAAAGGTTTTAGCTTTAATTTCCGGAGGAATAGATTCTCCGGTTGCATCTTATCTGATCGCTAAAAGGGGTTCGGAAAATATTTGGTTGCATTTTCATTCCTTTCCGTTAACCTCAAAAAAGTCAATTGAAAAAACAAAAGAAACAGCTGAAATTTTTTTAAACTATCAGCCTGGACTAAAAATTTATTTTTTTCCTTTTGCGGAAATTCAATCAGATGTTAAAATAAAAATCCCGCCAAAATACAGGGTTTTAATCTATCGAAGACTGATGCTTAGAATTGCTGAAAAAATAGCTGAAAAAGAAAATTGCTATGCTTTAATCACCGGAGAAAGTTTAGGGCAAGTCAGCTCGCAAACCGTTCCAAATATTAAAATAACGGAAAAAGCGGTTTCAATTCCTGTTTTAAGGCCGTTAATAGGCATGGATAAGCAAGAGATTATAAATTTGTCAAAAAAAATAAAAACTTTTTCGATTTCAACAAAGCCACAAGAAGATGCCTGCACATTATTTACACCGAAAAATGCCAGTGCCAAAGGTAATTTAGAGGATATTGAAAAAATGGAAAAAACAATTAATTTCAATAAATTAATTAAAAAATCTTTGAAAAAGGTTGAAGTTATTAAAAAATAAAAAAATTTACAAATAAAAATGTTTAAAAAATTATTATTTTCATTGGTTTTATTTTCTTGCTTGTTTTTGGGTTTTAGTTCGGTTAAAGCGGTTGAATTGCCCGACCCGGGGCTGATTCCAGGAAACTTTTTTTACTTTTTAAAAATTTTTTTTGAAAATATTCGCACCTTTTTTACTTTTGGAGAAATTGCCAAAGCTGAAAGATTTTTATTTTTGGCGGAATTAAGGCTGGCAGAGGTAAAAAAATTAATTGAAAAAGATGAATTTGAGCTTGCTCAAAGACCAATCATTCGATATGGTGAGCATATTGACAATGTACTATTAAGAGAGGAGAGAGCAAGAAATAAAGACTTGGATACCCAAGATTTGCTGATTGAGCTTTCAAAAAGGACGCTTAGTCATCATCGGGTTTTGACTGAATTTTATGATTCTTTTCCGGAAGAGTCAAAATCAATCATAGAAGAAGTTGCGGAAAAAAGCTTTGATGCCTATAGTAAGTCTTTAAAGCTAATTCCCGAAGAAAAAAAAGAAGAGATATTTGAGGAAGATCACGTGCCCGGCGCTCCCAGGGTCAGAACGCCGGAAGTACTTTAATTAACAAATAAAATTTTATTAAAACTTATGATTTTAAACGACAAAAATTTTGAACAAGAGATTAGTCAAGCGGAAAAACCGGTTTTGGTTGATTTTTGGATGAATAATTGCCTGCCTTGCGATTTAATTAGTCCGGTTTTGGATGAATTATCCGGTGAGTTTGGAGAAAAGCTTATTTTTGCCAAGGCCAATTTTAACGATATTCCTTCTGTGCTCCAAAAGTTCGGCATTAATGCGGCACCGACAATAGTTATTTTTGAAAAAGGAAAACCGATAGATGGCTTTATCGGATTAAAAGAAAAAGACGAGTTTAAGGAGTGGCTTTATGAAAAATTATTACTTATTGAATACCATAATTATGCCGAAGAAAAAGGTTTTTTCCTTAATCCTGATAAGAAAATTACAGACAACATTATTAAGGGTTTGGTTAAAAAAGAAAAAGAGCTTGGTCAAAGATTTTGCCCTTGCAGAAGAGTTACCGGAGAAGAAGAGGAAGATAAAAAAATAATTTGTCCTTGTGCATATCACTTAAAAGAAATTGAAGAAAACGGCCACTGTCTTTGCAGATTATTTGTGAAAAATATATAATAAATAATTATTAAAAAAAGTCGTAAACTTTTTAATTAAAAAATTAAACCTTAATTAACTATGTTAAATTTAGAAAATAAAATTGCCGTTATTACCGGAGCCAAGGGAGGAATGGGCAGAGCCCATGCTTTGGCTTTGGCAAAAATGGGCGCTAAAATAGTCGTATCGGATATTTCCTCCAAAGAGTGCCAATTAGTGGTTGATGAAATTGAAAAATTTGGCGGAGAAGCAATTGCAGTTAAGTGCGATGTTTCAAAAAAACAAGAAGTTGAAGATATGATTAAAAAAACAGTTGAGCAATGGGGAAAAATTGATATTTTGGTTAATAATGCCGGTATTGCCCAATTTGTTCCTTTTTTGGAAATGACCGAAGAAGAATGGGAGAGGACAATAAATATAAACCTAAAGGGTTATTTTCTTTGCGCGCAAGCAGCAGCAAAAGAAATGGTAAAACAAAAATCAGGATCTATTATTAATATTGCCTCAGTGGCAATGGGCCAAGTCGGAGTTGGTTTTCAAAACCTTGCCCATTATTCAGCCTCAAAAGGCGGAATTGTAGCCATGACAGAAACAATTGCTTCAGAATTGGCTCCCCATAATATTCGGGTCAACACAATATCTCCCGGAGCCATTGAAACTCAAATGGTTGACACTATAAAGCAGGATAAGGCTGCTATAGAAGCAACTTTAGCCAGGATTCCCATGCACAGAATGGGGAAGCCGGAAGAAATCTCCAATGCGGTTTTGTTTTTAGCGTCGGATGCTTCTTCTTATATGACCGGCTCAACAA
>PWRH01000002.1 GCA_003556525.1 Candidatus Nealsoniibacteriota bacterium | reverse complement strand
AGCCAGCCTTGTTGAATTAATTCTTCAACCAAGTTCATTTATTAAGCATTCTTTTTGATTTTATTTTTTGCCAAAAACCAACTCTGTCAAAAATAAGCAAACCTTCCAAGTGATCTATTTCGTGCTGAAAAATTCGGGCTGTTAAATCTTTTGCCGCTATTTCAACTTCTCGACCTTCCAAATCCATAGCCCTAACTTTTATTTCTTTTGGTCTTTTGATTTTTAGAGTAAGTCCGGGAAGGCTTAAACAACCTTCTTCTCCAAACTCCACCTCATCACTCTTTTGAATAATTTCAGGGTTGATAAAAAATTTAATACCGTCTTTTGTTTGAATAAGAATAATTCTTTTCAGCTCTCCAACTTGGGGGGCAGCCAAGCCAATACCTTGGCTTTGCTCCATTATTTCTTTCATCTCAAAACATAAATCCTTAACCCACTGATCTATCTCTCTAACAGGCTCTGATTTTTTCTTTAAAACCGGATCTTTACAGTTTAATAGTTTTCTTTTCATTGAAAAATTTTAAAATAAGGCAAAAAAATAATCAGCCCGATAATAATTGAGCCCAGAGATGCCGTTAGAACAATAGCTGACATAAGATCTTTAATTTTTCTAACTCTTTCGTCTTTTTGAGGCCTAAGAAAATCCAAAAATCTTTCAAAAACCGAATTTATCAATTCAAGAATTAAAATCGTAAAAATCACGGTTAAAAGAATCGCCTTTTCAATTTTTGAGGTCGGAAAATAAAACATGGCCATTAAAACAAAAAAGGCGATCACAACCATATATTTAAAATTCGGCTATTGCACCAAAACCTCTTTAAATCCCTGAAAAGCAGACCTAAAGCTGTCTTTTAATTTTTTTGATGAAGAACTCATTTTTAAGATTTTATCAGCGGGTCCGCCAGGGCTCGAACCTGGAACCAACGGTTTTGGAGACCGCCATTCTTCCAATTGAACTACGGACCCGACTATTTTTCCAACCAATCCTTTCTCTTGGCTTTTCTGGCGGTTTTACCGGAAAAGCCTTTTGGATGTCTTTTTTCTAATTTCTCAATATTTTCTTTCATGATTTCCTCGATTTCCCAACCGAAAAAATTACAAATCATGGCAATATACCAAAGAGTATCTCCTAAATTTTCTTTTATGCCGGCTTTTTGGTTATCACTATGAGAAAAAGTTTTTTTAATGCAACCTGCCACGTCTCCGGCCTCTCCGGAAATACCTAGTCCCAAAGTAAGTATCTCTTTTTCTTTGCAGTTAAATTTTTTTGCGGTTTTCTTGCAAAGCTCCTGATACTCCTCTAAATTTTTTGACCCTTTTTTAGGTTCATCTTATTTTTTGGTCTCTTTATGCGTTGTTTGTTTTCTACACCATTTGCAAAATTTTTTAAGCTCCAGTTTCTTCTCGCCTTTTTTTTGCTTTGATTTTCTGGAAAAATAATTAACCCTTTTACAATCAAAACATTGAAGTTTAACAAACGGTTTCTTTTTTGTAGCCATATGTTTATATTTAAAATTTTATTAACCGGATTCAAGCCGATGGAGAGAATCGAACTCTCGGCCTCCATCTTACCAAGATGGCGTTCTACCACTGAACTACATCGGCAAAACCATGTGGGTAGGGAGGGATTTGCACCCCCGTAGCCCGAAGGCGTCAGATTTACAGTCTGATGCGTTTGACTGCTCCGCCACCTACCCAAACGATAATTATCTTATCAAAAAAATCAGTCTTTGCCAATAGTTTTTTGTTTTTTATTACGCCACTCTTCTATTTTTTTGTGGTTGCCCGACAGTAAAACTTTTGGAACACGCCACTTTTTCGACCTGCTAAATTTAACCGGACAATTTTTCCATTTTTTAATATATTTCTCCGCCTCAAAAACCTCGGGCCTGGTATATTGAGGATATTCAATAAACCCCTTTTCTTTTGTTATTCGCTCTTTTAAAAAATTATCTTTTCCAAGTGTTCCGGGGATCAATCTGGTAACGGTTTCAACAACAACCATTGCCGGTAGTTCTCCGCCCATTAAATCATAGTCACCGATTGACAGCTCAATGTCTGCAATATTTTTTGCTACCCTTTCATCCACTCCCTCATACCGACCGCAAATCATTATTATATTATCGAGCTTACTTAAATCATAAGCTGTTTTCTGGTTAAATTTTTTACCCCTGGGAGTAAATAAAATTATTTTTGATTTTTTTAATCGGTCTTGGTTTTTCTTTAAATCTATTATTGCCCTAAAAATAGGCTCTATTTTTATTACCATACCCGACCCTCCGCCAAAAGGTCTGTCATCCACTCTTGCCCCAAATTTTTCTTTTTGAGAAATATTATGAGCTGAAATATTATCTTTTTTTTCATAATCTTTTTTTGCCCATTTTCTCAAATCATGAACATTAATCTCAATTATTTTTTTTTGGCAAGCTTTTTTAATGAACGATTCTTCCAAA
Organism: Candidatus Nealsoniibacteriota bacterium; assembly: GCA_003556525.1. Taxonomy (GTDB): domain Bacteria; phylum Patescibacteriota; class Minisyncoccia; order Minisyncoccales; family RBG-13-42-11; genus CSSED10-83. Next base: position 1,066 of record PWRH01000002.1, on the reverse strand, counting down.
TAAGAATTAAAAATATTTGGAAAAATAGTGATAATATCGAATTTTAACATAAAAAATAAAAAAATCAGCCTGAAATAAAAACCGCGCTATTGATAAAAAAGAATTTTATTTCTTTTAAACCCCTAGCCCCCTAAAATGAAAGCTTGGTTAATAATAGCACGGTTTTCAAACGATTGTAAAATTTAATTTACAGCTTTAAGTCGTCGATAGACTCGCTCTTTTTTGCTTGAGCCGGTCCGCCGCCTGCAGGTTCTTCGATCTTTAAATTAACTCTGGCCTGATTTTTAAGACCGATAATTCGAACCAAATTTCTGATTGCCCTGGCAGTAGAACCTTGCTTGCCGATAATCTGGCCCATGTCTTCGGGATTTACCTTCAAAGAAAGTAAAACTCCCATTTCGTCAACCTTGCGGTCGACTCTTACATCTGCCGGATGATCAACCAAAGCTTTTACTATAAACTCAAGAAAATTCTTGTCGTTTTCTTTTGCGTCAGTCATATTTCTTTCAGTATTACTGATAATAATTATATATTTATGATAAACGACCTTTATCGCCTATTTCTCCACAACAGTCTAGGGGAAAATCGGCAAAAGCTTATATTCATTATTTTAATTTATTTTCTACTTTTGTCAAGCTCTTGTAATGGTTCAATACCTTTGCACCACCTTTATACTTAAAAAATCTTAAAAAAGTTGGACATCGCATGTCCAACTCCATAAGTCTAACAAAATACGCATATACTTAATTTGTTAGACATATAAATAACTTTTATAAAAAATTGAACATCAAAAAAGTTGGACATCGCATGTCCAACTCCAGGAAACAACGCCCTTACAAAAAGTTGGACATCGCATGTCCAACTTTTTATTTAATAGATAATTTTTATTTTTTTTCTTCAGGGCTACCCGATTCTTCCGGTTTACCTTCTTCCTTTAACTTCTGCTCTTCTTTAGGTTCTTCTTTAGGTTCTTCTTTAGGTTCTTCTTTAGGTTCTTCTTTAGGTTCTTCTTTAGGTTCTTCTTTAGGTTCTTCTTTAGGTTCTTCTTTAGGTTCTTCTTTAGGTT
>PWRH01000066.1 GCA_003556525.1 Candidatus Nealsoniibacteriota bacterium | reverse complement strand
GATTCTTTCTCCGATTATTTCGGTTCTGTATTTTTTTGTTCCACTTTGGTCTTCCCAAGACCTGGTTTGTAGTCTTCCTTCTATTAGTGCTAAAGAACCTTTTTTTAAATATTGGGAAGCGATTTCAGCTATTTTGCCAAAAAGAACAATATTATGAAAGTCTGTTTGTTCTTGCCTTTGGCCCGATTTATCATTGTAATATCTGTTTGTTGCCATTCCAAAAGAAGCTAGTGATTGGCCGGAAGGAAGAGCCTTTGATTCGGGGTCGCGAGTAAGTCGGCCGATGATGATTACCTTATTTAGGTTCATTCTTTTGAAATTTGCCTTATATAGCTTTAATTTTAAAGCTAATTTCAGACATAATTTTATTAATTTTTTGGTTTATTTTTCAAGCAGTTCATCCAGTTTTTTCTCTATTTCTTTTAATTCTACTTTTCTTTCTTCTGTCGGTTTTTCGGCTTTGGCTCGTTTAATCGATCTTATTGCCTTTGTCTTTTTTAAGGCAGGTTTTATTACCAAGAGATATCGTAAAATTTCTTTTTCTGATTTTAAGTTTTTTTCCAGAGGAGCTATTTTTTCAGCTGCCAGTTGGAACTCCATAATAATCAAAAAAGCAACCGGTTCTTTTTGTACGGGGTAAGCCAATCTTTTAACTTCAGGTGATTTTTCATGAATTAAAATACCTCCATTTTCTTGAATGAAAGAGGTTGTTTTTTCTTGAATTTTTTTGGCTTCTTCTTCAGAAATTTTTGAAGATATTAAGCAGGTTAACTCGTAATGTTTCATTTCGGTTTTTTAATTTTAATAATGGTTTTAAATTTTAAATTCAACAATGTCGCCATCTTGAACAACATAATCTTTACCGACTGTTTTTATTTCGCCCTTTTCTTTCGCTTGCTTCCAGTCCTTCAGTTCAATTAATTTTTGCCAATTAATAACTTCGGCTCTGATAAATTTTTCTTTAAAATCAGTATGGACTATTTTGCCTGCCTCAGGTGCTTTTAGGCCCTTTTTTAGCGCCCAAGCCCTTGTTTCTTTTTGGCCGACAATAGTAAAAAAAGTAATTAAGTCAAGAATATTGTAGCAAGCATTAACAATATGGTCAAGCTTGGAATTAAGCCCAAGCTCTTTTTTTTCCGCCTCCGATAGCTCGGTTATTTCCATTTCTTCTTTTAAATTAAGTGCCAAATATTCTGTTTTGGGCGGAACATAATCAGCCTTATTGTCGGTATTTAGGAGATATATTACCGGTTTTTGAGCCAGTAAATCCTCCTCTTCCTCTTCATTTTTAACCGGAGATTTTTTTCTTTCTTTAATTTCAAGGTCTTTCAGCTCAAGCTCTGTTTTAATTGTCTCAATATCGTTTTGAGGGTCGATTTTTCCCGAAACATTTTCAGCTTCAATATTTTCAAAAGCCCTGACCACCTCTAAAATTATATCGCAATTTCTTATTTCAGCTAAAAACTGATTTCCCAAGCCTTCTCCTTTGTGGGCCCCTTTAATTAGGCCGGCTATATCTATAAACTTAATAAAGGCAGGAATTACTTTTTCAGGACCAACAATTTCAGCTATTTTTTCCAGTCTTTGGTCCGGAACCTCAACTATTCCTATATTGGGATTTATTGTTGTAAAAGGCCGGGGAGCAATATCAACCTGTTTTTTGGTTAAAGCCTTAAACAGGGTTGATTTGCCTACGTTGGGAAGCCCGACTATTCCTACTACAAAAGACATGTTAATATAATAGCTTTTTAGGGTTTTTATGTCAAAATTTTTAAAAAATTTTCAATTTATGATATGATAAGAAGTGATGAGAAAAAAATCTCATTACTGCATTTTTATAAATAAAAACTTGTATGAAGATTAATTCTAAAATTTTTAAAGCTTATGATGTCAGGGGAGTTTATCCCAACGAGATAAACGAAGAAACAGCCTATGCTATTGGCAGGGCGTTTGTTTTGTTTTTAAAAAAGAAAAATCCCAAAATTGTTATTGGCAGAGATAATCGTTTTTCCTCACCAATTTTATTCAAAAACTTAAGCAAAGGAATTATTGAACAGGGAGGAGATGTTGTAGATATCGGCCTCTCAATTACACCAATGCTTTATTTTGCAGCCGGTCACTTTAATTATGACGGAGGAATACAAATTACCGCCAGCCATAATCCAAGCCAATACAACGGCTTAAAAATGGTTAGAGATAATGCCATTTCGATTAGCGGTCAAAGCGGACTTAAAGAGATTAAAAAAATTGCCATGAAAGGCAATTTTAAAAAAGCAAAAAAGGGCAAGATTTATAAGAAAAAAATTTTAAAAGATTATATCGATTTTAATTTAAAAAGATTCGACCTTAAAAAAATAAAACCTTTAAGAGTTGTTGTTGATACTGCCAATGCGGTTTCCGGAATTTTAATCGAAGATCTTTTTAAAAAAACAAATCTTAAAGTCAGCCATCTTTTTAAAGAGCTGGACGGCTCTTTTCCCAATCATCCGCCCGACCCTTTAAAAAAAGAAAACCTAAGAGCACTTTATAGGGAAGTTAAGTTATTAAACGCTGACTTGGGAGTAGCTTTTGACGGCGATGGAGACAGAGTTGTTTTCATGAATGAGTTGGGTAAACAAGTTCCGGGCGATTTAATTACAGCCCTAATGGCTGAATTGACCCTAAAAGAAAGAAAGAAGGGAAAAATTATTTACGACCTTCGTTCCAGCAACATTGTTAAAGAAACAATAAAAAATATGTCGGGCCGGCCAGTTATCTCTAAAGTGGGCCATTCTTTAATAAAAAATAAAATGAGAAAGGAAGGTATTTTTTTTGCCGGAGAATTTTCAGGCCATTATTATTACGATGATGATTATTTTTCAGAATGTCCAATATTTGTTTTATTTAAAATTTTAGAGGAAATTTCAGAAACAGGAAAATCTTTTTCTCAAATAATAAAGCCGTTTCAAAAATATTTTCATTCCGGTGAAAAGAATTTTAAGATTAAAGATAAAGAAAAAACACTCAAAATTCTTGAACAAAATTTTAAGTCAGGCAAGCTATTGAAGCTGGACGGGCTAAGGGTTGATTTTGATGATTGGTGGTTCTTGGTTAGAGCTTCCAACACAGAGCCGCTTATAAGATTGGTCGTTGAGGCAAAAACAAAAACGACAATGGATGAGAAAATCAAAGAAATATCCAAAATAATTGAAAAAAACTAAAAGTTGGACATGCGATGTCCAATAAGAATAAAGGTTAACCAAACAAAAAAAGTTGGACATGCGATGTCCAACTTTTTATGTCTAACTTTTTGAGGGGGTTTGGTGTAGAATAAAAGCGGTCGCAATGGTATTACACCAAACATTGGCATTATTAACCGAGGCCCATTTTTTTGGTAACCTCTTCCATGGTTGATTTGGCAATAGTCTGGGCTCTTTTTGTGCCTTGGCTTAATATTTCTTTTACATAGACTTCTCTTGAGAGAAGTTCTTTTCTTTTTCTTCTGAACGGTTCCAAAGAATCAACCAAAAGAGTTGCCAATGATTTTTTAAATTCAGCGTAATTTT
>PWRH01000006.1 GCA_003556525.1 Candidatus Nealsoniibacteriota bacterium | reverse complement strand
TCTCATATTATTATTACTTGCAAGCCCCTTGTGGACTTCGGAAGTCCACAAGATTGATGTCTTTTGTGGACTTCGGAAGTCCACGGGATGGAAGTCCACGGGATGGGTGGGGTGGTTTATGTTACCCAGTATTTGTCCTTAGTCATTTTGTCTTTTTTTGTTTCAATCTCCTCTATTTCTCTTTTTGCCTGCTTGCTTAAAAAAGCCAGCTCTTTTTCCGGCAGAATGCCAAGCCTCTTAATTTCTTTTTCCAAAAAATCTCTTTTGTTTTTATTTGGATCAAGTAGGACATAACCAAGTAGGACATTCAAAATTTGTCCTATTTTTGGGCCTGGTTTTATTCTTAAAATATTTATTACGTCTTTTCCATCAACTTTAAGCATTTTAACAGAAATAGGGTCTTTGGAGACTTTTTCAATAACATACTTTAAGTGCCTTAGTTTATAGGGCTCTGCCTTGGGAACGCCTGATCCGATCCTGTCTGCCATTCTAAGCTGCAATAATTCTTCCATGTTTTCTTGTCCTACCTGGCGAACAAGTCGTCTAACAGAGCTTTCGGAAACCTCGTCAACGTTATAATAAAAAAGATGGTATCTGACCAATTTAACAATCTTATCAATGTCTTTTTTGGAAAATTTTAATCTTTTTAAGATTTTAGCGGTCATTTTGGCTCCTGCTATTTCATGGCCGTAAAAGGTAGCATTAGGACCTTGGCCTCTTTTTGAAAAAGGCTTGGCAATATCGTGAAAAAGAGCGGCTACTCTAACATGCTTGTTAAAGTTTTTTTTGGCAGCATAGTCAAGTGATCTTAAATTATGTTGATAGCAGTCATAGATATGATGCTTATTTTGTAAAACTCCAAAGCCCTGCTCCAGCTCCGGAACAATATGTTTTAAAAGCCCCAGTTTTCTTAAAAGCTCAATGCCCTGACTTGCTTTTTCCGACATAATAATCCCGATAAATTCGTCTTTAATTCTTTCATTGGAAATAAATTTAAGAGAAGAGCTGTTTTCTTTAATTGCTTCCATTGTTTTTTGTTCAATCTTAAACCCTAAAACAACGCTAAACCTGACAGCTCTTAACATTCTTAGGGCGTCTTCGCTAAGCCGATCTTTTGGAATGCCAACAGCTTTTATCAATTTATTTTTCAAATCTTTTTGGCCGTTAAACGGGTCGACTAAAAATGTTTTTGAATTTTTTATTCCAATTGCCATTGCATTGATTGTAAAATCTCTACGTGCCAAATCTTCTTCAATTGTTTTGGCAAACTTAACCTCGTCAGGATGGCGCTTGTCGGTATATTTTGTTTCGGAACGAAAAGTCGTTACTTGAACCTCTCTTAAGTGCTGATTTTTGCTTTTTGTTTGAATGGTGACTGTTAAAAATTTGTTTTGATAAAAAGTTTTCGGAAAAATTTTTTGAACCTCATCGGGCTCGGCAGATGTTGCTATATCCCAGTCTTTCGGTTTTTTGCCAATCAAAAGATCCCTGACACAACCGCCAACAACATAAGCTTCAAAACCGGCTTTTTCTATTTTTAAAATAATATCTTTAATTTCTTTTAAAATGTCCATAAAATATTTATTAAATAAAACCAAAAATGCAGCTTAAGAATTAATATAAAAAGTTATTAACTATTTGCATTTTTAATTACAGCTTAATTTTATCTTAAAAAAAGCGTTTTTACAATTTAATTAAATCAGGCTTGTTTTATTAAAAACGATATGATATTATTGAAAAATCCATGCCCTCGTGGTGAAACGGATATCATTTTTGTCTTCGGAACAAAAGTTAGGGGTTCGAATCCTCTCGAGGGCATAAAATGAAAATAAAAATGGTTAAAAAAATATTTTTTACTGCTTTATTATTTTTATTTTTAAGCCCTTTTTTAGTTTTGGCTGGCGGTTATGACGGATTAATTCCTTGCGGTTTTCGAAATTGGCATCCTTGCCAGCTTTGCCACTTATTTATCCTGTTTGATAATATTGTTCGCTTTATTTTATTTAGCGTTGTTCCGGCTGTTGCCGCATTAATGGTGGTGATAGGAGGATTAATATTTTTCCTTGCCCAAGGAAATCCGGGTAAAATTCAAAAAGCAAAATCTCTTTTTGTTTGGCTTTTTATCGGATTAATTTTACTATATGGATCATGGCTTATTGTGGGCTTATTTTTTTCAATAATAGGAGTGGCTGGATGGACAGGGTTAGATGGAGGATGGTTTACTTTTAATTTTGAAAATTGTCCTGTTGGTCCAAGATAGCTCCCATAACTCAATTGGCAGAGTAGCGGCCTCTTAAGCCGTAAGTTGTAGGTTCAAGTCCTACTGGGAGCACAGGTCGTAAAAAATTGATGTAAATATCGGCAATAAAAATTATCAAAAATATGCTAACTTCTCAAGAAAAGACAAAAATCATAGAAAAATATAAAATGCACAAACTGGACACCGGTTCGCCCGAAGTCCAGATCGCTATTTTGTCTGAAGAAATAAAACAACTTCTTTTGCATTTAAAAACTCATTCCAAAGACTTTCATTCAAAAAGAGGGCTTTTAAAAATGGTTTCCAAAAGAAGGTCTTTATTAAATTATTTGAAAAAAGAAGATATTAAAAGATACAACAGCGTAATTAAAAAAATTGGCTTAAAAAAATAAAAGCCAGCAGTATTAAAATATGATTATAAAGCACCAGGGCCAAAGAGTCGCTGTTTTAATCGACGTCCAAAACTTATACCATTCAGCTAAAAACCTTTATAATGCCCGGGTTAATTTCGGGGCCATTTTAAAATCAGCTGTTTCAAACAGAAGCCTAATCAGGGCTTTTGCTTATGTTGTTAAAACAAAAACAGGTGAAGAAAAGCCGTTTTTTGAAGCATTGATAAATCTTGGCATTGAAACCAAGGTCAGAGACTTACAGGAATTTTTCGGCGGACTTAAAAAGGCCGACTGGGATGTTGGTATTACTGTTGATGCGATCAGGATTGCGCCAAGCGTTGACACAATTGTGCTTTGTTCCGGAGACGGCGATTTTATCCAATTGGTAGAGTTTCTAAAAAACCAGGGGAAAAGGGTGGAAATCGTAGCCTTTGGAAGATCATCTTCTTCAAGGCTGAAAGAGGAAGGGGATGAGTTTATCGACCTGGAAAAAAATCCGGAAAAATATTTATTAATAAAAAAAAGAATAAAAAAAATAAAACATAATGAATAAAAAAGAATTTAAATTGGAAATAAACGGTAAAGAATTAAAAGTGATAATTGAAAACTTGGCTGAACAAACTTCAGGCAATGTTTTGGTTCAATACGGAGAAACTATGGTTTTGGCAACCGCAGTAATGTCAAAAGAAGAAAGAGAGGGAATCGATTTCTTTCCTTTAACGGTTGACTATGAAGAAAGATTCTATGCTGCAGGAAAAATATTGGGCTCAAGATATATGAGAAGAGAAAGCCGTCCCTCGGACGAAGCGATTCTAACTTCAAGATTTATTGACAGAGCCATAAGACCAAGGTTTCCAAAAAACCTTAAAAGAGATGTTCAGGTGGTTGTTACCTGCCTGTCTTGGGACGGAGAAAACGACCCGGATATTGTTGGGTT